>REBR01000128.1 GCA_007692645.1 Halomonadaceae bacterium
CGGAACAAGCTCACGGAGCTGCAGCGTGACCCCGTGATTGCAAATAATGCCCGGGTGGAACTGAGGAATGCAGTCACGGCTGTTGAACTTGCGGAACAACCCCTGAAGCAAAACCAGGGGGCATTAGCAGAGCACCGGGTTTACATGGCTGACAGCCTGGTGGAGATCGCCAGAGCAAAGGCTGGCACCCGACAGGCGGAGAACGACCGTAAACTGATGGGGGAACAGCGGGACACAGCCAGACTCGCCGCCCGTACCCGTGAGGCGGACCTGGCCCGGGCGGATGCAGACAGTGCCCGCAGTTCCCAGTCTGCGGCAGCGGCCATGTCGGCAAGTTCTGCCGCCGAACTGCAAAGGCAGATAGATGAGCTAGAGGCGAAAGCCACCGACAGGGGGCTGGTGCTGACCCTGGGTGATGTGTTGTTCGCAACCGGCAGTGCGGAGCTGCAAACCGGCGCTAACCGCAACCTGGAAAAACTGGTGGACTTTCTTAACGAATATCCCGAGCGGGGGGTTCTGATAGAAGGTCACACGGATAACGTTGGCAGTGCCCAATTCAACCAGACCCTGTCCCTGCAGAGGGCCGAATCTGTCCGCCGTTATCTGACGGACAAAGGCATACAGAGCCGTCGGCTGGAGGTCTCTGGTGTTGGCCTCGACCGCCCGGTAGCCAACAATTCCTCCAGTATGGGGCGCCAGCAGAACCGGCGGGTTGAAGTCATTATCGAGAATTAAGGCTTCGTCTGAGTCAGGCAGCTGAACAGTATTATCATGACGAACCGGGCGGATGACAGGGATGACGACAACGGTATTGGTCTATTACGACATGGGGATGCTCGGCCACAACCCACACGGCTGGGACCCCTCCCACCCGGACTGGACCGATGCCGTCAAAGCCATGATTGGGCTGCAATATCCCAACAGCAACCTGGAGACGTATAGCCATCCGGAACGCCCGGATAGAGTCACCGCGATCGTCGACCGGCTGCTTCTTGAACCCATCGAGGGGGTCCGTTGGCTGCTACCGACAGCCGCTAGCACCACCCAGCTCAAACAGGTGCATGATGCGGATTATGTGGCCTATATCGAGTCCCTGGAAGGTCAGTCCTGTTGGCTGGCCGAGGATACCACTGCGGTATCCCCGGAAAGTGTGGCGGCGGCGCGCCTGGCGGCGGGATCGGGGATCAGTGCCCTAGAGGCCATCACGGCGGGTGAGGCGCAACGGGCCTTCTGTATTGTGCGCCCGCCGGGTCATCATGCCCATCACCACCGGGCCTCGGGCTTTTGTCTGTATAACAACCTGGCGGTCACCGCCGCCCATGCACGGCACGTTCTTGGTTATCAGCGAGTGATGATCTGGGACTGGGACATGCATCACGGCAACGGGACACAGTCCATCTTCTATCACGACCCTGCCGTGCTGGTGGTGGATAGCCACTGCGCAGCACCGTTTTACCCAGGCACTGGTCTGCAGGCTGAGACCGGGGACCGGGCTGGTATCGGCTACCAACTCAACGTTCCGCTGCCCTTGGGTAGTGGTAATGGGGCATTGCTGGACCTGTTTGAGGGGCTGGTGAAACCGGCAGCACGTGCATTCCTGCCAGATCTTCTGTTGATATCCTCAGGCTTTGACTGCCATTACCTGGACATGACCTGCTCAATGGATGAAACAGGCTTTGCTGCTCTTACCCAGGGCATGTGCGCACTGGCGGACGAATTGTGTGAGGGCCGTTTGGTGATGTTGCTTGAAGGCGGCTATAACGCCGAGGCATTAGCCGCCAGTGCCCATGCAGTCATTAAGGTACTGGCAGGAAATTCCCCAGGCCCCCTCAACATCCTGCCGGAGGATCCTGGCTGTGTGGCCGTGGCCGAGGCAGTCCGGCACTGGTCTGGGCGATTCTGAACAGGAGGGCTGGACTGAAAGCTCCCTGTTGACCCGCTGCTGAACAAGTCTCCTGTGAGGCGTATAGGCCTGACCCGGTAACCGGTTCAGGCCTTTTTTATGACCTTCCTGTAGCTGGCACATTATTGGTGCACTGCTAAAAGGGGTGCGCTTTAAGTGGGCGTATGGCAGGCAGCTAACGGGTTAATTAATGCAAAAATACAGGTAATAATGCATGTATATGCGCATTTGCCTGAGTTTTTCCCTAACTGGCACAGCCGTTGCAAACTTACTCCACACAGACACCACCACCCATTGAGTTCCTGAGGCATGAATGGCTGATCGTACCGAATTCCTGCAGGCAGCCCCTGCTTCCCAAGCACCGGTGGAGAACTTCCGCCAGCCCTGGTTTGCCTTTCAGCAGCCGGTGCCCATGGCGGGCCGGGTGATCTTGGGGTTGAGTGCCTGGGTGCTGTTTCTCGGGTTGTGGCAGTTCTTTGCGTTGGCGGATGTGGCACCCCGGCGCCTGTTTCCGCCACCCACGGATGTGATCAGCGCCCTCTACACCCTGTTTGCCGAGCAGAGCTTTCATCTGGATGTGTGGTCCAGCCTGCGGCGCATTCTGATCAGTTTCTCACTGGCGGTACTGGTTGCGCTTCCCCTGGGGTTGCTGATGGGGGCTTTTCCCCGTGTTGAGGCGTTCTTTAATCCCCTGGTGTCCCCTTTCCGCTACCTGCCGGCCCCGGCTTTTATTCCCCTGCTGCTGATGTGGATGGGAGCGGATGAAGGGCAAAAAATTGGCCTGCTGTTTCTGGGGGTGATCTGGTTTCTGACCACGCTGATTATGGACACCGTTAAAAGCGTGCGTATGGAGCTGATTGAAACGGCTCTCACTCTGGGGGCAAGCCGCCGCCAGGTGCTGTCTTCAGTGCTGCTGCGGGCCGCCGCTCCAGGGATCGTGGACACTTGCCGGCAGATGCTGGCGGTGAGCTGGACCTATCTGGTGATTGCAGAAATCGTCGCCACCACCGATGGCATCGGCGCCATGATGATGCGCGCCCGCCGCTTTGTGAACGTGGACGACATTATGGCGGGCATTGTGATTATCGGCCTGCTGGGTCTCATCCTCGACATGCTTTTCCGTGGGCTGCACTGGTGGTGGTTTCCCCACCTTCGCAAGACAGCCCACTAACTGTTCCATCAACCGGGAGAATCCCCATGAAAACGATCAATCTGCTGTTATTGTCAGGGCTGTTCGCACTGATGTCAGTGACCGGACAGGTATCCGCCCGGGAACGGGTGGATATTTCCCTGTTCTCCTGGCCAGGCTACGGCTTCTGGTTTATCGCCAAAGAAAAGGATCTGATGCCGGAGCTGGAACTGAACATCCGCCTCATTGAAGACCCCTATGAAAGCTTTTCCATGATGAGTGCTGAGCGCCTGGACGTGACCTCAAGCACCGTGGAATACGGTCCCATTGCCGCAGCAGAAGGGGTTCCCGTGCGCATGGTCGCTTACACCAATCCCTCCTATGGGGTAGACAAGATCATTCTGCGCCCGGAGTTTGAAACCGCCCGGGACCTGATCGGCGAAAGTGTGGGTGTCCTGGAAGGGGGGCTTACCCAGATCTTTATGGCCATCTGGCTGGAAGAGAACGGAGTCAGCTTTGATCAGGTGAATTACCGCAACCTGATCATGGATGATGCGGTGTCTTCCATGGTGGGGGGCAACATCGCCGCGGCTGAATTCTGGGAACCGTTTGGCTCGCAGATTCTGGAGATTCTGGACGGCGCCCATGTGGCCGCCACCTCCAGCGAAGACTACTGGATTGAAACCGCCTTGCTGGGTGACGGCATGTATATGAGTGAGTCATTCATAGAGCAACGCCCGGAAGTGGCAGCGAAGGTCATGGCGGCGTACTTCAAAGCGGTGGACTTCTGGAAAGCCAACCCGGAAGAAGCCAATCAGATTATCGCCGATGGTCTGCGCTTCCCGGTGAGTGATGTGGAAATGGTTATCGGCAGTACCGGGGAAACCCATGAAGGGGGAATTCATATTTTCTCCTCGGACGAATCCGCCCGCTTTATGGGCCTGATGGACGGCGAGCCACCCCTGGGTCTGACCAATGGCCAGATTCATGACCACTGGAAACTGACCAGCACCTGGTGGGAGAAATTCGGCCTGATCAATGAGGTGAAGGAGACCAGCGCCGGTATCGAGTTCTCCGTGATGGAAAGCATGCTGAGTAATGGCGGGGAGTAACAGATGATCAATGACGCGTTGGGCTCCCTCAGTATCCAGGCTGTGTGCAAAACCTACCCGGGTAAAGGTCAGGGCACACAGGCGGTGGACCGGGTCAGTTTTGGGCTGGAGCGGGGTGAGGTGGGTATACTCCTGGGCCCCTCCGGCTGCGGCAAATCCACGGTGCTGCGCATGACTGCCGGGCTGGAATCCATTACCGGGGGCCAGATCTGTGTTTCCGGGCGTCAGGTCAGAGGGCCAGGCCAGGACCGTGGACTGGTATTCCAGTCCTACACCTCCTTTCCCTGGCTGACAGTGGAGCAGAACGTGGCCTATGGTCTGCGCATCAACGGTGCCAGCAGCCGCCTGAAAGAAGGGGTGGTGCAGCACTATCTGAACGCCATCGGCCTGAGCCGCTTCCGCCAGCACTACCCGGACCAGCTCTCCGGGGGCATGCGCCAGCGGGTGGCCATTGCCCGGGCCCTGGCAAACGAGCCGGATCTACTGCTGCTGGACGAGCCCTTCGGCGCCCTGGACCCGGAAACCCGCCAACAGATGCAGGCCCTGGTACTGAACATCGTGCGCAAGGAAAAAATGACCGTGCTGATGGTGACCCATGATGTGGATGAAGCCCTGTACATGGGGGACCATATTGCCTTTTTATCCAGCCATCCTGGGCGCCTGCGGGAGTGGATCAGTCCCGGGTTTGGCCACGAGACAGCGGCGCCGGATCGGGGGAGTTTGCAGCAAAAGCCGGCTTATCGTGGGCTTCATGAAAGGATTATGGGAATGATGCGGGATGAGTCTGTCCCCATTTAAATGCTGTCCCCCTTTAATAGGCGCGATTTTTCCCCACTCCGCTCCAACTCCTCTATGGCCTCAGCCAGAGCA
>REBR01000051.1 GCA_007692645.1 Halomonadaceae bacterium
GGTTTCAACAGGACCTACGTTAACGTTTGTCAGAAAGACTGCCAAGTCCGGCTTACTCCCCGGCGTGGCTGATCATCTGCCCTGGTGCGCCAGCGGCAAGCAGAACCCGTAGATCTTCCGGCACCGGGGTCTTGCCGCCCCGGGAGGGCACAATCATCACATAGGTCATCTCTGCCCTGGCAATGGGGCGGCCGCTGCTGTGCTCATGGAACGCCAGTGCCAGGTTGAAGGAGGTGTTGCCCAGGGGCCCGGGGGTGACATCCACACACAGCACCTCGTCAAAGTGCGCCGGGCCCTGCCAGTTCAGGGTCATGGACACCACCTGGATATCCAGGTCCCGGTCCAGCAGGCGCTGGTAGTCACCAAACAGGGTGCGGATGTATTCGTTGATGGCCAGGTCCACGTAATCCCCATAGCGGGCGTTAAACACCACGCTTTGGGCATCACACTCGCTGTAGCGCACGCGGAGCCGGTACTGGAAGGGGTTTTCAGGAGACACCATGGGTCAGTCCTATAGCCAGCGCCTGACCTGTTGTTGGTAGGCGCGATAGTCGTCAGGGTGCAGGGCCTGCAGGTGGGCTTCTTCTGCCCGGGTCTGCAGTGCCAGCACAGTGGCGCCTGTCAATAAACAGATCAGGCTGAACAGGCTCGGCAATGCCAGGAAAAAGCCCAGCTGGCCGGTCATAATGGCCATAAACAGCGGGTTGCGGGAACGGCTGAAGGGCCCATCAGTAATCAGCGGTTTGACCAGATCCGGGTCAATGCCTGAACGCCAGTCATTATGCATATAACTGTGCACATAGGCGATCAGGGTAAAGGCCGCCAGCATCAGAAAGACCCCGGTGAGCAGCAGTGCCGGCTGGTACAGGGGCGTGATAATCCCCAGCCAGGGGTCCAGTGGCCATACCATGCGCACCAGGCAAACCCCCAGAATGGTGCCCCGGAACCCATTAAACGCCTGGCGGTACCACCAGGTACGGGATCCTGCGGGGCCGTAATGAATCTGGCGAAGTCCGGTGCGTTGCCGCAGAGCAATGCTGGCGCTGGTATAGTTAAGGCCAATCAGCAGGAAATAGATGCCGAGGAAATAACGAACAAAGAGTTCAATATCCATTAATAGTCACAGGTTAAATGCTGATTTATGTGAGTTAGTGCACACTATAATACGGATTTTCCCAACAGTTGCACGACTTAGTAATCCAGGCACAGAGGGGTCTCATGGCACGTTTATTACTGAATTTCCGGCATGTGCCGGATGACGAAATCCTGGAAGTGCGGGAGCTGCTAGACGAGCAGGGGATTGCCTATTACGAGACCAAACCCAGTCTCTGGATGGTCTCTTTCGGCGGTATCTGGCTGCAGGATGAAGCCCAGGCGGATGAGGCTGTGGCCCTGATGGCGGACTATCAGCGCCGGCGCAAGGAACGGGCCGATGAGGAATATGAGGAACTGCGCCGCAGCGGTAACCTGGAAACTGTGCCCGGGCGCTACCGGCGCAACCCCGCCAAGTTTTTGCTGGCGGTGGTGGGTATCGGGGCGGTGCTGTATTTTATGGCCTATCCGTTTCTGGCATTGTAGCTAGTGCCCCTTAACCCGGTGTCTGCCAGAACTGGCGCAACAGGCTGGCAGTTTTCAGGGGCGCTTCCAGCATCGGCAGGTGGCCGATGTTGGGTAACACCGTCAGTTTGGCATCAGGGAGCAGCTGGGAAAAGCGGTAAGCGCAGGAGACGTGCAGTACCTGGTCTTTGTCGCCCCAGAGTATCTTCACCGGTGCTGTGATGCTGGGCAGCAGGTCCGGTACGGTTTCTTCCGGATGCAGCATATCGTAAAAAATATGCCGGCTGACCGGGCTGCGGTGGTGCATATCCCGGTACATGGCCGGTGCCATCAGCAGGCTGATGAGGGCACTGGCCCGGTGGGTGGTGACCCGGAACAGCCGGCGGGTGTCTGCCAGACTGGCGGGGATCAGCATATTGCCCCCTTCCATCAATACCCGGTCGGTGGTGCTGGGGGTTTCGGCCCCGAGACCGGCGGCATTCATCAGGGTGACGCTACGCACGCAAGGGGAGTGGCGGGCAGCCAGGTGAGCACAGATAGCCCCCCCCATAGAGCTACCCACCCAATGGGCCGGGGCCAGCTTCAGGTTGTCCGCCCACTCCGCCATGCGTCGGGCCTGCACGTCATAGCTGTAGCGCTGGCTGTGCCGGTAGCTGCTCTGGCCGAAGCCGGGCAGGTCTGGCACATACAGGGTAAAGCCCCGCCGGCTCAACAGGGGTAGCAGTGACAGCCAGTTTTCTTTGCTGGCGCCAAAGCCGTGGACCAGCACCACCGGCGTGCCGCCATCGGGCCCCACCTGCCAGTAATGGATCAGGTGGTCGGCAATAGGCTGTTGGTGCAGGGTGACCCCGGGGAGCCAGCGGCTGGCCCGCTGTAACCGGCTCCACAGACTGATCCGGGGCTGCCAGCGGGCCGCCGCCTCGGCATGGTCGGTGTTGGCGGTTTTGGCCAGGTACTGGCTGCCAACCCGCTCCAGGGCGGCCAGGGTTTCATCCCGGGTGGCCTGCATGGCAGAGGTGGAGTGCGTGGCATTATCCTGACGCATAAGGGCCCCTGTTCAGCGGTTACTGAAACGCATGGCCGAAGTGACCATGCGCTGGTAAGCGGTGGGTATAATGCGCTGCATGGCATCCACGGCCCGGGCATCAGAGCCGATCAGGACCCGGCGGGAATTACGCTTCACGGCTTTGAGAATCACCTGGGCCGCCTGGTCCGGAGTGGTACGGAACAGCTTTTCAAAATTGCTGGAAAGGTCCGCATTGCTGGTGCCCCCCATCAGTTGCGCCATGCTGTCGTCCATACGGGCATCACGGGCAATATTGGTCTTGATGCCGCCGGGGTGAACGCAGGTGGCAGAGACCCCGTTGTTGGCCATGTCCAGTTCCTGGCGCAGGGATTCAGTGAGCCCCCGTACCGCAAACTTGGTGGCATTGTAGGCGCTCATGCCCGGCTGGGCGAACAGGCCGAAGATGCTGGAAATGTTGATGATATGGCCGCCGTCCGGGGCCGCTTTCAGCAGCGGCAGGAACGCCTTGGTGCCGTAGAGCACGCCCCGGAAGTTGATGTCCAGGATCCAGTCGTAGTCTTCGTAGCTGGTGCCTTCCACGGTACCGGCATGGGCAACCCCGGCATTGTTGAAGATCAGGTTCACCTTGCGGTGATCCTTGACCACCTGGTCCGCCCAGGCATGCACCGCTTCACGCTCCGCCACGTTCACTTTGGCGGTGGTGATCTTCACCCCCTGGGGCTCACACAGCTTGGCGGTTTCCGCCAGACCGGTTTCATTCACATCACTCAGTGCCAGATGGCAGCCCTGGTGGGAAAGGGCCAGGGCCAGAGCCCGGCCAATGCCGGAACCGGCGCCGGTAATGGCGGCCACCTTGCCAGAAAATGATTTCATGCTGTGCGCTCCTCAGCTGCAGTACTCAGTTGTTGTTGGTTCGCTTTTTCCATGGCATAGGCATGGCGGTCAAAACGCCGGGTCTGGTTACGGAAACGGAAGGTGAAGCCCGGCCACAGCGCTACATTTTTACCGGTTTCCGGGTGCAGATACCAGCTGGTGCAGCCGCCATCATTCCAGATGCTGCCACCGAGGGACTTCTGTAGCCGGTGGTTGTAGGCGTTCTGCTGCTTTTCATCCACTTCGATGGAGCGGATATGTTCCCGCTTCATGGTGGTTACCGCATCCAGCACGTATTGAATCTGTGATTCGATCATATAGACCATGGAATTATGGCCCAGGCCGGTGTTGGGACCCATGACCATAAAGAAGTTGGGGAAGCCGGCCACGGTGGTGCCTTTATAGGCTTCCGGACCGTTGCGCCACAGGGCCTGCAGGTCCTGGCCGTTACGCCCGGTTACCAGACCCGCGGGCACTGGGTCTGCGGCTTTAAAGCCCGTGCCGTAGATCAGCACATCCACCTCACGGTGGGTGCCGTCCTCGGTGATGATGCCGGTCTCGGTAATCTCCCGGATGCCGTCTGTGATCACATCCACATTAGGCTTATCCAGAGCCGGGTAGTAGTTGTTGGACAGCAGGATACGCTTGCAGCCAAATTCGTAGGTGGGGGTCACCTTGGCCCGCAGCTCGGGGTCGCTGATCTGGCGGCGGATATGGCCCCGGGCCATCATCTTGGCCACTTTCAGCACCTTGGGGCTGATAACCATGGGCACTACCCGGCTCTCCAGCATCCAGTAAATGGCTTTTCGCTGAATGTCCTGGGCCAGTGGCAGGCGGCGGAACAGGCTGCGTTCTTTCTCGGTAATGGCCCGGTCCGGCTTGGGCATGATCCAGGGGGCAGAGCGCTGGTGCAGGTAAAGTTTGGCGGCTTTTTTCTGCACTTCCGGAACAAACTGGATGGCGGAGGCGCCGGTGCCGATCACGGCGACTCGCTTGCCGGTAAGGTCGTAATCGTGGTCCCAGTCCTGGGAGTGGAAGGTCTTGCCCTTGAAGCGGTCAACGCCATTGATCTTGGGGTACGAGGGAATGGACAGCCCGCCCATGCCGGACACCAGGATATCAGCGGTATAGGCTTTGCCATGTTCATCTTTCAGGTGCCAGCGCTGCTCAGACTCGTTCCACCGGGCATTGGCCAGGCCGGTATTCAGGAGAATATGTGGGTGCAGGCCGTATTTGTCGGCACACTGCTCCAGGTAGCCACGGATTTCTTTCTGGGGGGCGAACATGCGGGTCCACTCGGGGTTCTGCTCAAAGGAGAAGGAATACAGGTGGGATTGCACGTCACAGGCGCAGCCCGGGTAGTGGTTTACCCGCCAGGTGCCGCCGACGCCCCCCGCTTTTTCAAAGATGCGGAAATCATGCTCCCGGGCTTTTTTCAGTTGAATGGCCATGCCGAGACCGGAGAAGCCGGTGCCGATAATGGGAATGCGGGTTTGGCTGGCTTTAACTCCGCCCTTTGCGGTTTTTT
>REBR01000044.1 GCA_007692645.1 Halomonadaceae bacterium
GGGGTCATCCAGGGTGCAGCTCTCGGCAATGCAGACCCGGGCCTCGTGGGCCTCAAAATCATCTTCCTTGATAAAGTGCACGTCGTTGGTGGCCACCACCGGGCACTGGAATTGTTCCGCCAGGGCCAGGGCCCCGTGCAGGCAGTCTTCATCATAGGGGCGACCGGTACGCTGCAACTCCAGGTAGTAATGTTCCGGAAACAGCTCCAGCCAGTACTGCAGGCGCTGCTGGGCCAGCTCGGTTTTGCCGTTGATCAGGGCCTTGCCCACATCCCCCAGCTTGGCCCCGGAGAGCACGATCAGCCCTTCACGGCGCTCTTCAATCCACTGGCGCTGGGCAATGGGCACGCCCAGTTGCTGGCCATCGGTGTAGCCCAGGGAAACGATTTCCGTCAGGTTTCTGTAACCCTGGTCGTTTTTCGCCAGCAACGTAATACGAAAGGGGTTTTTCGGCTCATCCGGATTATGCAGCCACAGATCAGCACCGATAATGGGCTTGATGCCGGCCCCCATGGCCCCCTGGTAGAACTTCACCAGTGAGCACATATTGGACTGTTCGGTCAGGGCCACCGCGGGCATGCCCATCTCCGCCACGGCTTTGAGCAGGGGCTTGACCCGCACAATGCCGTCGACGATAGAGTATTCCGAGTGGACCCGCAGGTGAACAAAATTATCCGGCATCACTGATTATTCCGTAGCTTGCATGAATTCCGCTTTGGTCTGTTCACCAAAGATTGCCTGGGTGAGCTCCCCTTCCGGGTTAATCACCATGGTGGCGGGCAGTGCCAGGGGCTTGTCCCAGCCAAACCCAGGACCCGGGTCCTGTTGGAACACCTGAAATTCAATGCCCATGTCATTCATCACCTGGCGCAGGGATTCACCCTGCTCCCCATCGAAATTCACCCCTAACACGGTGATACCCGGCTCCTGGTTCAGCTCGTTCAGCTCCGGGATCTCTTCGTAGCAGGGCTTGCACCACTCGGCCCAGTAATTCACGAACACCCACTCGCCGCGCAGGTCTTCCCAGATCAGTGGTTCCCCATCACTCAAGGGCAGTTCTGTGGGCTGACTGCAGCCAGCCAGACCAAGGACCCCCGCCAGCAGAGCGGTGTTTAAAACCTTTCTCGGATGAATCACGTAAAGCCTCCTGATAGACTACAGCGCGTCGAACGTGACGGTGTGCAGATTAAAAAATCACCAGCTCAAAGTCGGGATTGGTGGACCATTGTAACCGTTGCGAAGTCTGCCGCAATCCGCGCAGACCGCTAATTCATTCTGGAGAACCCCATGGCCGCGCAACCCTATGTTCTGGTGCTTTTTTACAGCCGCCACAACAAAACTGCGAAAATGGCGGAGCAGATTGCCCGGGGGGTTGAGACGGTAAGCGGTATCGTTGCCATGTTACGCACAGTGCCGGCCATTTCCGCCACTACTGAGGCCGTTGCCCCCGCCGTGCCCGATGAGGGGGCCGTTTACTGCAGCAAAGACGACCTCCGGCACTGCAGCGGCCTGGTGATGGGCAGCCCTACCCGCTTCGGCAATATGGCCGCACCCCTGAAATACTTTCTCGACGGCACCAGCGACCTGTGGGTCAGTGGTGCCCTGGTGGATAAGCCCGCCGGTGTCTTCACCGCTACCGGCAGCCTGCACGGTGGCCAGGAGTCTACACTGTTGACCATGGCGGTGCCGTTATTGCACCACGGCATGGTAATAACCGGACTACCCTATACCCACTCTGCCCTGTCCGAGACCCAAACCGGCGGCACCCCCTACGGGGCCAGCCACTGGAGCGGCGGCCAGGGGGAACACGACCTGAGCAAAGACGAAATCACCCTGTGCCGGGCCCAGGGCGAACGTGTTGCCCGCCTCGCCCTTAAACTGCAATTGCCATCCTGAAATAACCGGAGCTGTTCATGGCCACACCCAGCCGAACCCTGACTTACTCAGACCTGCCCCCCTCCCACTGGGTCAGTCTGAGCCTTTACGGCACCCTGATCGCCCTGATGATCATGACCACCTTCTGGCCGGACCCGGTGGAAGGTGCCTCACCGGTGGTAATGTTGAGTATCAAGCTGTTCCCACTCCTGGTGTTTCTGCCAGGGCTGATTGTAGGCCGCAACACCACCTATATCTGGACCTGTTTTGTGGTGCTGGTTTACTTTATGCAGTCTTCGGTCAATGCTTACCTGCATGAGTGGGCCTGGGCACCCTCCACCGTGATGGTGGTGACCTGCCTGTACTTTGGTACCGCCATGCTGAAACTCAAGGCCGACCCGGGTAACCAGGGGATTGGTCAGGAACCACAGGATAAGAAGTAACGGGTAACCACCATGTCCGCCATTGCCAGCCATAGCGATAACCAGCCACTGTCATTGCACCAGGTGTGCGATGCCCTGGCGGCTGAAGGGCATATTACGGAAGAGGCCTCCCACGAGTTGCTGCGGGCCAACATGGGCCGTGGCAAAAAACTGCATCCCCTGGAACAGGTGGCTAAGGCCCAGTTACAGGACGGTGACGGCCCCCGCATGCTGGACCTGGAAGCCCTGAGTCAATGGCTGGCCCAGTGGGCAGGGCTGCCCTATTACCAGATTGACCCCCTGAAAGTGGATGTGCCGGGCATCTCCCGGGTCATGTCTTACGCCTTTGCCCAGCGCCACGGCATTCTGGCGGTGGCGATTGATGACCATACCGTGACCATTGCCACCGCAGAACCGTTGCAGCAGGCCTGGGTGGAAAACGTCGAGCATATCAGCCGCAAAGACGTGAAAGTGGTGGTAGCCAACCCCGCCGCCATCCGCCGGTTTACCGTGGAGTTTTACCAACTGGCCAATTCCGTTTACAAGGCCAGCGGTGAGAGCAAAGAGCAGTACACCCAGAACTTCGAACAACTGCTGGAACTGGGCAAAGGCAAATCCGACGCCAACGACCAGCACGTGGTCAAGATTGTAGACTGGCTGTTGCAGTACGCCTTCGACCAACGAGCCAGTGACATCCATATCGAACCCCGCCGGGACATCTCCCAGGTGCGCTTCCGTATCGACGGGGTACTGCACAATGTTTATGAATTCCCGGCGGATGTGGGCCTGGCAGTCCTGAGCCGGCTGAAAATACTGGGGCGCCTGAATGTGGCGGAGAAACGCCGCCCCCAGGATGGCCGCATCAAAACCCGCAAGCAGGACAACAGCGAGGTGGAGCTGCGCCTGGCCACCCTGCCCACCGCCTTCGGCGAAAAAATGGTGATGCGGATTTTCGATCCGGATGTGCTGCTGCGCTCCTTTGAGCAGATGGGCTTTTCCAAAGAAGACCGTAAGCGTTGGAACCAGATTGTGGATAAGCCCAACGGCATTATCCTGGTTACCGGCCCTACCGGCTCCGGCAAGACCACCACCCTTTACTCCACCTTGCGCCAGCTGGCCTCCGATGAAGTGAACATCTGCACCATTGAAGACCCCATCGAAATGGTGGAGCCCCGCTTTAACCAGATGCAGGTACAACACGGCATCGACCTGACCTTCGCCCACGGGGTGCGGGCCATGTTACGGCAGGACCCGGACATTATCATGGTGGGGGAAATCCGCGACCTGGAAACCGCAGAGATGGCGGTACAGGCAGCCCTGACCGGCCACCTGGTGGTGTCTACCCTGCACACCAACGATGCCCCCAGCGCCATCACCCGGCTGCTGGAGCTGGGCATACCGGCGTACCTGATCCGGGCCACCGTGGTGGGGGTCATGGCCCAGCGCCTGGCCCGTACCCTGTGCCCCCACTGCAAGACCCCCACCCAGATCGACCCCACCACATGGCATGATCTGACCAGGCCCTGGAAGGCCCCCCTGCCGGACAAGGCCTGCCAGCCGGTGGGTTGTCTGCAATGCCGGAATACCGGGTTTCTCGGGCGTACCGGGGCTTATGAAATCATGCCCCTGGACGGCCCGTTAGTAGAGCTGATTACCAGTGACAGTGAGATTGAGCCCCTGCGTAAGGCGGCTTACAAGGAAGGGATGCTGTCGCTGCGGTTATCCGGCGCCCAGAAAGTGGCTGCAGGGCTGACTACGGTGGAGGAGATTTTGCGGGTGACGCCGGAAAGCCGCCGTTAGTATCCTATTACGGCCGGGGCGCGAGATCAGGAGCGCCCCTAGCCAAACGGGTTATGTTTCATTTGCCGATAACTCGAGTTGTCTTTCACTCCGCCAGACTCGAATGAGAACAACTTCGGTGGTTTGCTTCAGGTAGACAACTCGAAAAGGTGCGGTCAAGAAGCATATCGATTGCAGCAGGGACACAACGTTAGGAGCGCCCCTTGCCCTCACTTTGCTGGCCACCCCGAAGCGAACAGGATGATCTTTTACCCACAGTTCACTTCCGCCGCTTGAGAGAGGAGTAGACCTTACCTTTGTCGCGCTTGCCGACAGCAACTACATAGACCAACCGTTAATCGTCAACTACTTCATATGCCAGGTGGTAACCTGCCGGACGGAGTTTGATTTTATAGACCGAGTCATACCCAGTGAGCTTGTCCGCAGGCACTCGCGGACTTTCCAATTGCTCAGCGAGCTTCATTTTGAACTGGCTCTTTATGGGCGCTCCAGGCTTTTCCAATTCCTTCAGGGCAGCAGGAAGAAATTTCAGCTTATAGGCCATCCAGTGATACCGCGATAGCCTTATCTTTGTACCCATGGCGTTCTTCGACAAGCTTTGCCAGTTCCTAGTCTTCAATCATATCCATCAAAGCTTCATAGGTCTCTGCCGGGACCAGGTAAACTGCTGGCTTGTTGTGGCTCAGAACGGCAATGGGCGAACCACAGGCCGGGGAAAGCAATGCAGAAGGGTTTTTCTTTGATTCTTAAATGCTTACAGAGAAATCTGCTAATACCTGTCGCATAAGAACCTCCAATAAGCGCCATATTTAGCACTTAAATTAGGTCATTTTTTAGACGCAGGCTATTGCTTTGCG
>REBR01000173.1 GCA_007692645.1 Halomonadaceae bacterium
CCCGAAGGGCACCGTGGTCAGCCCGGCGGCTTCCACCTCGGACTCCCCCAGGGGCAATGGCCGGGCAGTCTCCGTCATGGTCGCCGCCTGGTGACTCTGGCCGATATGGACCACAAAGTGGGCGGTGCGCAGGATATTGCCCCGGGTGTCTTTGGGGCTGCCGTCCGGTTTTTTGCCGGCAGAGAGCAAAATCAACGGCGGCTCACTACACACGGCCGTGAAATAGGAAAACGGCGCCAGGTTATAATTGCCTGCCGGGTTCTCAGACAGCACCCAGGCCACCGGGCGCGGCACCAGAGTCTGGGTCATGGTGTGGTAAATCTGCCCCGGTGACTGGGCATCAAGATCAAGTAACATGGATTATTCTCCTATCCCCTGAAATCACCCGTTATTTACGTCGTACCGGGCGCCGCGGCTTAAAGCTCTGATACACCCGGTAACGGCCATCGTCCGCCAGTTGGGTCACGGGCCCGAGGGATTTTTCCATGGGTTCCGCATAAGGCAGATGGCGATTGGCCACAATGCGCAGCTCACCCCCCCGCTTAAGCCTGCTGCTGGCCTGCAACAAAAAGTGGTGGGTGACTGACAGGTCCTGGCGAACCCCCTGGTGAAACGGCGGGTTGGCTATAATCAGGTCGTAAGGGCCGTCCACCTTTTCCAGGCCGTCACTGGCAATCAGCCGGGCCTTGGCATCACCCTCAGCCGGGACAGCCAGAGCCTCTGCCAGGCTTTCCTGGGTGCAGCGCAATGCCTGCCACTGGGCATCCAGCAGGTCCAGTTCAAGATCCGGCCATTGCTGCAGCAACCAGGCCCCCATAACGCCATTGCCACAGGCAAAGTCCAATACCGGACCTTTTGGCTGCTCTTTGAAGGTGCTCAGCAGCAACTCGGTGCCCCGGTCAATCAAACCATCATTGAAGACCCCCGGCATCCGGGCCAGGGAGAGGGTCTGCCCAGCTACGTTCAGCTGCCGCAGGCTTAGCCAGTCCGCCACGGCAAAAGGCCCCTGGCGATCAGGGCGCACACACCACAGCTGGCAATGGCGGGCGCTGTCGAGTTTTACTGCCTTGGGCCAGCGTTGCTGCAACACCCCGGCACCACCGGCAATCCCGCCCCGCTTCTCTCCCGCCAGCCAGATCTCGCCCCCTGCTTTCAGGAGCGACTCCCCATAAGCCAGACGCAGAGACAACTCCTCCCGGGCCTTGGGCATGACCAGCACCACAGCGCCATACTCTTTGCCAGCAGCCGGGTCATCGTAGCCAAACAGCCAGTTCTCACCCCCGGCAATACCCCGCTGGCACTGGCCGATGTCTGTGGACAGGGCCGTGGCCTCAGGCCATGCCCCCAGGGGCAGATCCTCAGGGGGGCCTATCAGCAGTACCGGGCCATTAAAGGCGCTCTGATTGCGCAGCAGCAGCTCGGTGAGATTGGATAACGCCATGGTCGGTCCTTGGTTTCAGGTCATAGTGATCAATAAGGGGGGTGCAGATTATCAGTCCAAGGGGGCACCGGAATAGCGGAAAAGCATGTTCTGGTAATAGCGTTGCACGATTTCCGGCCGATCTGGCACCGCATACCGGGGCACGGACCTTACCGCTTCAAGGGCACTGATATCCAGTAATTGATGGCCGCTGGGGCGGCTGATACGGGCATTTACCAGGCGGCCCCGGGTATCCACGGAGAAGCGGATCTCCCCCTGGTGGCCCCCATGGGCCCCCTCAGGTCGCTGCCAGCGGTGCAGAATCTGCTGCTGCATTTCACGAATGTAGCGGTTAGCCATTTCAATGCGCCGGGTTTCAAACTCACTGACCAGGCTCTCCCCCTGCTGTGTATCCGGCACCTGCTCGTTCAGCATTTCCATGCCCGGTGGCTGATCTTCCGGGGCCTGGGGCTCCTCCGTAGTGGCCGGGGCTTCCGGGCTGGCCTGATCCTGTTGCGCATCCGGGGCCTGTAACAGGGGGTCAGGCATGTCCGCCTCCGGGTCAATATCTGCCCTCTCCCCGCTATCAGTGCCGGTATCCGTCTCCCCCTGAGCCTCCTCCCCTGCCAGGGGCTCATCCCGGGACGGGGCATCAAAGCTGGTACCATCCAGATCGGTTTCTTCACCAGTATCCCGGGGCAGGTGAACCTCTTCCTCTGGCTCAGCGTCGGATTCCTCCGGCTCTGGTTCCGGCTCTGGTTCGGGTTCCAGTTCGGGGATCGGTACCGCTACCGGCTCGCTGAAGCGCAGATCCATGGAGGTTTCCTTGGGGGCAGGCGCACTCAGGGCCTGCCTGACCAGAGGCCAGACGGTAACGACCAGTACCAGGTGAATAACCAGACTGACAATCACAATCACCAGCCCGGCCCGGGAGCGGGAGCTGGCCATCAGCGGCGGGCGGTTAGCTGCGGCGAACTGTGGCGGGCGGCGTAAAGCCGTTCACGGAGCAGATTCAGGGGGAACAGCGACAGGTCAATGCCCAGGTCCCGGGCCATCATTAACGGCGACAGGCCCCGGTAAAGATTGCCATAGGTACCTCCCATGGCCATCAGGGAGCGGGACAGGTGCAGGTAATCCCCCTGCAGTACCAGCTTTAGCTGGTAGGTGTTGGAAATCAGGTGCGCTGCGGTCTGCAGACGGCGCTGCAACCCGTGGCGCCCTTCCCGCAGGATGTCCCGGATGCGCATGTGCCTTAAGGGGGTAATCTGGCGCTTGTTCAGGGTCTCGTTCAATGCCGAAATAATGGTATCACGGCGTTCCCGGTTGCCCTCCGGATCGGTACTCATGGTAATCAGGCAGTCCGCCAGGCGTTCAGTGTCGCCAAAGGTCACTGCCAGCAGGTAATCCCGGATCATCACCCACTTTCCACGCATATCCACCACATTGCCCCAGTCAATCAGGTAGAGCTTACCCTCCGGATTGACCATCACGTTACCCGGGTGCAGGTCCCCGTGAAATTGCTGGTACACCACCAGGTGCTCCATCACCGTATAGATGAAGTTTTCCGCAATGCGCCGCTGCAGGCGCCGGCGCGAGCGGCCCTGACGGGAGGCCAGCACCTGGTTGATGGCCATGGCGTCATCCAGAAACTCCATTTCCATGACCCGGCCAGCCACCCGGTGGACGGTGGGCACATGCCAGATACGGGACTGGCCTGCCCGCTCAGCGAAGCGGTTCTGCATGGCGGCTTCCGCCTCGAAATTCAGCTCCTGCTCAAAGCCTTTGGTGAATTCCTTGATCTGCTCCGCCATGGCTTCCAGAAAAGGCAGTATTTTCGAGTGCGGCGCCCAGTACTGACTGCTGACCAACATCAGTTCAATGGCCAGGGAGCCCATCTGGAACTCCCGCTCCAGATTGTGCCGGGCCACTTTGACAATCACCGGCTCCAGCACTTCAATGCCGTTGCGCATTACCGGCTTTTTCGCCAGATACACGGAACCGATGGAGCCGCTCTTTAAGGGTTTGTTCACATCGAAGTCAAAAAACAGGTCCCCGGGGTGCTTGCCATGGGACTCCAGAAACGCCTGGCGTACTTCGTCACCGGTCATGGGGGCCACATCTTCCTGGAACACCGCCAGTTCCTGGGCAATCTCCTGGGGCAGAAAATCCGCGTTGGCCGCGGCCACCTGGGCCATCTTGATAAACAAAGGGCCGAATTCCCGCACCATGCGGGCCACAATCTGGGCCTGGCCACGGAAGTCCTGGGGGTCGGTCTGCAGGAACGGCTTGATATGGCGAATGGCCTTGATCTGGCGGCGCAGGATCAACAGATCCCCCTGTAATACCTGCACCTTGCCCAGCATCTCACCCAGGGCCAGCTGGTTCATGCGCCGCAGCTGTTTAATCCGGTTCAGCAGTTCAACGATCAGGGGCTCATATGTACGCAGCACCACCCGCACGATGTCCAGATTCAGCTCCACCAGGCCTTTAAGTTCCGGGGCGCTGATCAGTTCATGAAAAAAGTCCCAGAACTCGTCCACAATCATGTCCGGGATCTCCACCGGACTGCGCAGCACCACCTGCTTGACCATAAAGCGAATCAGGTTTTCCGTGGACTCTTCATTGGGGATCAGTTTGTAGCGGCGCAGATGCACCGTCAGGGAGCGACTGTGTTCCGACAGGGGGTGACGGTAGAGTTGGGCAAACAGGGTATCAAGATCCCGGGACAACTCTTCCCGGGTGATGTTGTTTTCCCGCAGCACCAGCCGGGTTACCGGCACGAACGCCGCCGGCAGGCGCACTGTGCTCATGGCGAACCCCCCTGCACCACGCAGGGCATTACCGGTCCGTTGGCGCAGTACAGGGAGATTGATTTCGACGACTTTTCTTGGGTCTTCTGTGGTCATGAGCTGCTACTTCGTACATTAGAAAACGCAGGATAGCATGCCAGCCAACGGGTATCAGGCCCCGTTTGGACCCGATCCGGGCAATCTGTGGGCTGCCGGAAGCGGCTCTGGAGCCTGTAGCCCGGCTGGCGTATGCTCCCGTGGATGAAGTGTGTCACATTTTCTTTTTGTAAGGCGCCCTCTGGCCGCCATTTCTTTCCTTTAAGGAGATCCGCCAATGCGCGTTCTAGTTACCGGAGCCAACGGCCATATTGGCGCTCATGTGGTCCGCCAACGCCTGTCACAGGGCCACCAGGTGCGGGCCTTCCTTCGCCCCCAGGAGGACTGCCGCGGTCTACCGCACCATTGCCAGAACCCCGGAGGAAATTGTGGCCCCCGCCAGCACAGGGGCTGAAAACATCTTCCAGGCTGCCCGGGATCAGGGGGTGAAACGGGTGGTCATCTGCCCCTCCATGGTGCTGGGTCCCGGGGATTACCGGGTAACCCCCTTCACGCAACTGGTACGCGACTGGCTCAACGGCTCCGGTCAGACCTACAAAGGAGGCCTGAACCTGGTACATGTGGAGGATGTGGCTGCGGCTCATGTGGCGGCACTAAGCAAGGGAGACAACGGTGGGCGCTACATTGCCGGCGGGGAGAATATCCTGGTGCAGGACATCGGCCTGCTGATGAAGAAACTCACGGGCAAAAAGCCGCTCCATATGGGTCTGAGCCGGGGCCCCATGTTGTGGAGCGCCAAATGGGGTGAGCACCTGAGCAAAATGTTCGGCAGAAACCCCCCGGTGACCTACGACCTGGTCTACGAGGTCTCTGAGCGCTACGCCTTTTACAATGCCAGCAACACCAACCAGACCTTTGGCCTGACCCCCAAAGACACGGAGACCACATTACGGGAGACCATTAGCTGGCTGATTCATCAGGGCCAGGTGAAGCCCGCTGTGGCGGCGCGGCTTAAAGACCAGTTTCCAGCCCCCGTCAGGACCTGAACTCCCCGGGGCACTGCTTAGCAGGCCCCCGGTTACAGGGGCTGACGGCCCCTGGCCATAGTCTGTTCAATCTGCGCTTTATAGCGCTTTGCCAGAGCCCCCCAGGAAAAAGGCCCCACATCCGGCACCAGCCCCTTACCTGCCAGGCACTGGTTACCCAGTTGCACAATCAATGCGGCAGCACCCTTGGCCTCAAGAGTGCTGTCCCGGGCAAAGCCTGCTTCATCCACACTGGGGTAGCGGTAGCTATCTGCCACCTGCTCCGGGTACACCAGCCGGTCTGGCAACACCGGCAGGCAGCCACAGGCCATGGCTTCCAATACCGCCAGGCCCTGAAACTCATGGAGGGAGGTGGACAACACCAGGTGGGCCGAACGCAACCAGTGGTAATACTCACAGCGGTCAGCCACGTGACCGAACTGCGCCAGACGATGGGGAATTTCCTCAGCAATCTCGTGAAAAGCCCCGGGACATTGGCGAAACGACTCCCCCAGCACACACAGGCGGTAATTCACCCCCATCGCCTCCAGCTCGCGCACCACCGCTAACAGCCGCTCCGGCCCTTTGTCGTATTCCCAACGCGCCGCCCACACCACTCTGATGGGGTCAGTGCCTGAGTCACCCCAGCGACCGGGATCGGGGTCCCCAGGCTGCTGCCCGGTTGCGGCGAATGCCGCCGGCTCCAGAGGAACCGGTAACACCCCTGAGCGGGCCCGCAGCCGCTCACCCAATTGTGCAGGAAGATGATCCGGCAATTGCCCCATCAGCCCCTCAGCGCCGGCAATAAAGGTATCCCGGTTAAAGGCACTGTTGAATAACACCTGGTCAGCCGACAGGGCGCTATAGAGTGTCACCATGGCCGGTTCGTTGCTGTGGTGTTTGGCCGGATTACGGGTGGGGTAGAAAAACTGGTTTTCATGGCAGTAAAGCAGTACCGGTACCTGGGCCAGGGAGGGGTGCAGGCCCCGGAGTGTGGCCAGATCCACCATGCTGGTGGCGATGATCAGATCCCAGGGCTCTCGCAGTAACGGCTCATCCAGCCAGCTCAGGGGGTTACCCCGGATACGCCAGCGAAAATGCCGTGGCGGCAGGGTCAGAAACGCCCAGGTATAGTCCTGCAGACCCTGGCTCAGGGTCTGGGTCCAGTGCTGGTGACTGCTGGCGTGATAGGCCGACAGGCAGAGAATACGGGACTTCGACTCTGTGCTCATGGGTCTGGCTCCAGGGAGGCGTCTTCGGCCAGGGCTTGCAGTCGTGCCCAGCTGCGGCAAATCCTTGTTACTCAGCTATTTTTGCTCTGCACTTCCCTGGGTGAAAGCTTCTGGCCACTCACCTGCGGAGAACCCCGCTCCACACCGACAAAATTAAAGTCCAGCTCCGGCTCCCTGCCATCAATAATATCGGCAATGGCACTGCCTGAACCGCATGAATGGGTCCAGCCCAGAGTGCCGTGCCCGGTATTGAGATACAGATTCTCAAGGCCGGTACGGCCGATGTAGGGCACATTGGAGGGGGTTGCGGGGCGCAGCCCACACCAGAATTCAGCCTGATCCCAATGGGCGCCGTCAGGCAGCACTTCCTGGGAGCGTTTCACGATGGCCCGGCAACGGGTCAGGTTAAGTTCACGGCTGAAACCACTCAGCTCAGCAGTACCGGCCACCCGCAGCCGGTCACCCAGGCGGGAGTAAACCAGCTTGTACTCATCGTCCGTCAGGCTGACCTGATAGGCATCCTCAGGAGACTTTACCGGTGCCGTTATGGAGTAGCCTTTGGCCGGGTAGATGTTCAGGGAGACGCCCACGGGCCTGGCGATCATGGGGCTGTAACTGCCCAGACTCAGTACATAACTGTCAGCTGTCAGCACCTGGTGGTGACCATCACGGATCACCCGAACACCACTGATACGGTCCCCTTCCCGGTTCAACCCCAGCACCTGGGTGCCGTAATGAAAAGTCACCCCTTTATCCGCCGCCAGTGCTGCCAGTCGCTGGGTGAACAGCCGGGCATCGCCGGATTCGTCATCGGCGGTAAAGGTGGCCCCGGCAATCTGCTGCTGAATATGCCGCAGGGCCGGCTCCAGCCGTACCGCTTCAGCGGCATCAATAACCTGCCGGTCACAACCCATCTCCCGCATAATCCGGGAGGGTTCCAGGGCTTCTTTGAATTCTTTTTCGCTGGTATAAAAGTGCAGAATGCCCTTCTCAAGGTGGTCGTAATCCAGCCCGGTTTCACGGCGCAGCTCCTGCAGCCGGTCACGGCTATAGGTACCCAGGTTAAGGATCTGGATAAGGTTGTGGCGGGAGCGGGCCGCAGTGCACTCCATCAGGAAGCGTAGCCCCCAGCGCCACTGGGCAGGATCACGGCGCAAACGAAACAGCAAGGGGGCATCGTCTTTGAACAGCCATTGCAGCACCTTCAAAGGCGCTCCGGGGTTGGCCCAGGGCTCGGCATGGGATACAGAAATCTGGCCGCCGTTGGCAAAACTGGTTTCCTGGCCAGCCCCGGAGCAACGCTCCAGCACCGTGACTTCATGACCTGCTTTGCGCAAATACCAGGCAGTCGTGGTGCCGACGACGCCAGCACCCATCACTAGTACGTGCATAGAGACTCTCCATTAATTTGCTGGCAGTTATTGGCAGGCAGTGGCGTGATTACCCCGCTATGAAAACATTATTTCATCTATACGCCGTAACATGAAGAGAGTTCAGCGGTCCTGTTCTGTTCAGCGACCCTGGCCAGCGGTGTGCACATCCAGCACCAGCCCCCCCTGGCGCCAGGACAGCACGACACCCACCCCGTGGATGTTCAGCAGCACAATCAGAATCCATTCAAAAGAGTGGTTCATGCGCCCATAATCCACCCCTGGCAGGGCATCCAGAATCAATGACAGAATGGCTACCCCCAGGGTAAACCCGCTAAGACTCAGCAGGCGCTTGCCTCTGCGGCTTAGCCATAGCGGCCTGGCACGGTAAAGCGCCGCCCCGAGACTGATCTGTGCAATCCCTGTGAGCCCTACATAACCGCTGACCCCGATACGGCGCAGCAATTCGAAGGCATCCCCGCCATGGCCCAGGCTCAGTGTGTACAACAACATGAAAACCGACGCCATCAGCCCCAGCAGGAACAGGTAACGCCCCTGGGGGTAACCCAGGACCCTGAGCCAGCGGTGGTTAATCCACCAGAAGAAAACCAGCAGCACCAGCGTCGGGATCATGACCCCTTTAAACACAAAATACCCCAGACCATTGCGGCCCGTGGCACTGATACTGGTACAGGACTGAAAATAGGGAATACACCAGTCCACAAAGCCCTGACTTGCGGAGATCAGGTAGGTGGTATGAATCGTCACCAGTGGCAGCAGCGCAATAAAAAGTCCCAGTGGAAACAACGACAGGGGTAACACCGGGTCTGGGGGTCGGTTGTTATGGGTCATGGTCTGGACACTCCCACTTCTCTAGGGTTACCTGGTTTTAACTGGCCTCACGGCAGAGCTTGAGCCACTGCTCCACCCCGGCACTGCGGTACTTCTGCCGGTGCATGATGAAATAGAAACGACGGCTCAGGTCCCGCTGGGGCACCAGCAGAGGCACCAGGTAACCCTGGCGAAAACTGTCTTCAAGGGCCACCTTGGAGAGGCAACTGATGCCCATACCTGTAGCCACCGCCCGCTTGATGGCCTCGGTATGCTGCAGCTCCAGCAGAATATGCAGATCCGGCAGCAGCCCGTGCATGGCACGGTCAAAGGTCTGCCGTGTGCCAGAGCCGGATTCCCGCAGTATCCAGGTGGCTGCGAGCAAATCTTCGTCTTCGAGGCGGCCCTTTTTCGCCAGTGGGTGCTCTGCGGAACAGAACACCACCAGTTCGTCTTCCCGCCAGGGGTTCACTTCCAGTTCCTGAGACTGGAGCTCCCCCTCCACCAGCCCCACATCCAACTCAAAATCCGCCACTTTGCGCCCAATGGTGCGGGTATTGGCCACCTCCAGGGACACATTGGCATCCACGTTTTCCGCCATAAAACGGGCCATGATCTGCACTGCCAGATAATTGCCGATGGTTAGGGTAGCACCCACTTTTACATACCCCACCTCTGCATGGCGAGCCAAAGCATTTTCCAGATCTGAGGCCTGGTCCAGCAGGGCCGCTACCCGGGGGCGGATCAGGCGACCCAGTTCATTCAGCTGTAACCGTTTGCCCAAACGGTCAAACAGTTGTACGTCAAACTGGCTCTCCAGATCCCGCAGGGAACCACTGGCTGCGGACTGGGACATGGCCAGCTGTTCCGCCGCCCGGGTAATGTTTTCATGGCGAGCGGTGGCCAGAAAGACCTCCAATTGACGTAGGGTATAGCGCATGGGGTGCTGTCTCCGGGAAGCTTGTAATTGGTTTTACCGATTAAGAGTATTAGAACATCCCATTTCGCCAATATAAAGCCGTTCCGTTATAGTAGTGGCAACTTCAGTCAGCCAGATAGCCATTAAGGGGTTTTGATCATGGCCAAACACAATGTAGAGCGCGTTCTGAGTGTGCATCACTGGACCGACACACTGTTCAGTTTCAAAACCACCCGGGACCCGGCCTTCCGTTTTGAGAACGGCCACTTCACCATGATCGGCCTGGCCCAGGAAGGCGGTCGGCCGCTGATGCGTGCTTACAGTATGGCCAGCGCCAATTATGAAGACACCCTGGAGTTCTTCAGCATCAAAGTTCAGGACGGTCCACTCACCTCTCAGCTACAGAACATCAGCGAAGGGGATGAAATCCTGGTGAGCCAGAAAGCTACCGGCACCCTGATTGCTGACAACCTGCTGCCCGGCAAAAACCTTTACCTGCTAAGCACTGGTACCGGTCTGGCGCCTTTTATGAGCATCATCAAAGATCCGGAAGTGTATGATAAGTTTGAAAACATCATACTGGTACACGGCTGCCGCCATGTGTCTGAGCTGGCCTATGACGAAATGATCACCGAGGTTTTGCCCAATCACGAATTCCTTGGGGAGATGATCAGTGGAAAGTTGCATTACTACCCCACGGTGACCCGAGAGCCGTTCCGTAACCAGGGCCGGATCACCACCCTGATGGAAAGCGGCAAGCTGGCAAAAGATTTGGGTATGCCCCCCCTTAACTCAGAGACTGATCGCTTTATGCTGTGTGGCAGCCCTGGCATGCTCAAAGATACCGTGACCATTCTGAAAGATATGGGCATGAAAGAATCCCGCCATGGGCACCAGGGCCACTTTGTTATTGAACGGGCTTTTGTGGAACACTGATAACGCCTCTCAGACTGACCCCTCTGTTGCGGCAGTGTCCTTAATCTGCCGCAGCTATTCCCTGCTGTTCTCCTCTGCACTCAATGGTTGCCCGGAATCGACATCAGTCATCCCGGATAGTGACCTTGGCGTATAGTGCAGTGATGCCATTCATTAACACCATCACCTTGTTAGGGCCCCTGGGATTGATTGACAATGAGGGCTTGCAACAGATTGAGGGGTAATCCCCATGACGCCCGATGAATTTCTGCGTAAATATGGTTTAGACGATCAGTCCCTGAAAGAGCGGGAACACTCGCTACAGGAAAACTCCCGTGAACGGGCCTCACGGCCACACCAGCCCAATGCCGGCTCGCCCCATGACTGGGAACTGTGGCAGAAATTGCATGATGAAGTTGAGGTCAGTGATGACCCTGACCCCTTTCGCCCTACCCGGAATCTGCCACCGCAGATGCAGGAGGCGGCTTCACCCCCTGGTTTCTGGCATCGGCTGAAACGCCTGTTTACCGGCCAAACCAGGTAGCAGTGATGCCAGGACAGCAATGGCGCCATGTCCAGATTAGTGTGTTCTTACAAATGCAAGCAGGTTACCCATGAAGGATCAACAGTGTCTCACCCCCCATCAGGACCTGCAGGGAATTCTGGCAGAAACCCAGCCCCGTTCGGTGGTATATGCCGGCGCTTCCCTGACACCCCTGCTCAATCTTTGGCAGGAAAGGCATCAGGAGAGGGAGTTGCTGGCTCTGCCCCAGAAAGCGCCCCATCAGGCCTTCCCCCTGCCACGGCTGTATGACCTGGCCCTGGTATCAGGGGTGCTGGAACACCTTAGTGCAGAACATGGGAGGCTGCTGCTCGGGCAGCTGCGCAACATGGGAGCTCAGCAATTGGCCGTGGTGGTCAGTGAACAGGCCCCCTGGAGCTTCAATGACTTTATTGCCCTGGGGTTTGTCCGCCAACAGCAATACCCGCAACAGCCTGGGGGACAGGCCCTGTTCACCTATGATATTGCCAGCTACAACCGCAAGCGCAGCTGGAACACTCCGGAATACTGGGCCAACCCGGAGATGTGGGACAAGGCGCGCTGGTAACCTGCTCTGCTCCCTTTATGCTTCCCTGTGGTCTATCGGGGCTTTGCTTTATCTGCCACCAATGTGGCGAAGCGGGAAAGAATGCCAGCGGCTTCAGGGGTATCCTGAACCTGGGCACGCAACGCTGCCACGTTCAGCCCCTCCGCTGCCATATCATCAGCCAGGCTGTCCACATAAGAGCGGGTGATATTACCATCAAATTCCGGATGAAACTGGCAGCCCCAGCACTGCTCACCCCAGCGAAACACCTGATGCGGTTCAAAATCCCCGGTTACCAGGTGAACGGCCCCGGGTGGTAACACCAATACCGACTGTTTATGGCTCAGATTCGCCATAAATTCCCCGGGCATCGCCGCAAACAGCGGGTCCTGGGCTGCCGGGGCAAGGGATTGCAAAAGCCGGGAACCAATCTCCCGACCCTCGGGATGAAAGCCCACCTCACCACCCAGGGCATCAGCCAATAACTGGTGCCCGTAACAGATCCCCAGCAACGGCATGCCCTCCCCTGCTGCATGGGCCAGCCATAATCTGGCGGCCTCACTCCAGGGCGCCCGCTCAGTAACCATGGCCGGAGAACCTGTCACCAGGGCACCAGCCACCCCCAGATAATCCGGCAACTGCTGGCCTGCTGTCACATCACAAACTGTCACCGTCAGCCCGGCCCCAGCCAACCCCCGGGCAAACCAATGTTCAAAGTCCCCTTGCTGGGGGTCAACCCGTTTACGGGCAGAACCGGTCTTGATTATTAGCAGTGTGGCCATCAGGATTCTCATATTGAACAACGGTATTAAAACAGGCACTGAACCTGCTGGCTATTTCAGAGTGGGTGCAGGCGCCGGTATGATAAAAGGTTCTGTCCCATTTAATCCACCCTGACAGCTGCAGTGCCAATCGCCATTCGCAAGGAGTGCCACCATGAATGATGTCTGTATTCGCGTCACCATATCCGGCAATGTGCAAGGTGTAGGTTTTCGAGAAGCCACACGTAAAAAAGCCACTCCCATGGGCATTACCGGTTATGCCAAGAACCTTGCTGATGGGCGGGTTCAGGTAAAAGCCTGCGGCGACGAGGAAGCGGTGAACCGATTGCTGCAATGGCTGCATAAGGGGCCAGAAAGAGCACAGGTAACTGACGTTGCAGTAACGGAACTGCCCCTGGAACTCCCCCTGCATTTTACTATCCGTTAACTCCACACTGACAAAACCCCTGTAAATAACTGCAAGCCCGCCTGATTCCACTTAGGGAACAGGCGGTGCTGTATTCCCCATTTGCATCATCGTGCCAGACCCGGTTAACAAAACTCGCCCCGCCTACTTTACAAGGGCAATTAACCTGTATACATTAACAGTCACTGTACAGGTAAACAGCGACCAGGAACGACGCCATGAAACTGACACAACGCCAGGAACAGGTACTGCAACTTATCCGCCAGCACTTGCAGAACACCGGCTACCCCCCGACCCGGGCTGAAATTGCCAAGGAACTGGGCTTTCGCTCTGCCAATGCCGCGGAAGAACATTTACGGGCTCTGGCCCGTAAAGGCGCCATTGAGATGGTCAAGGGGGCCAGTCGTGGTATCCGCCTGCCAGATGAACCGGAAGATCTGGGTATTCCCATTGTCGGTCAGGTGGCGGCAGGCAACCCCATTCTGGCCGAAGAAAATATTGAGGATTACTGCACCCTGAAGCCGGAGTTTTTTGCGCCGGCCGCCCATTATTTCCTCCGGGTCAGGGGTATGAGCATGCAGAATGCCGGCATCCTTGATGGCGACCTGCTGGCGGTTCACTGCACCCAGGACGTCCATAACGGTCAGGTAGTGGTAGCCCGGCTGGAGGATGAGGTCACTGTCAAACGCTTCCGCCGTGAAGGACACCAGGTCTGGCTGTTGCCGGAAAATGACAGTTTCTCGCCCATTGAAGTGGACCTGCGGGAAACCCCATTGCATATCGAAGGATTAGGCGTCGGTGTTATCCGCCGCGGCGACCTTCACTAGTCAGATAGCGCCGGACACGCGGCCAATTAACACCAGGAGAACACCATGGAACAGATGAGCCTGAGCAACGACAGCTTCGAGCCTGGCAGGATGAGGGCGTCAACGGTAGCCCCCGCGTCGGCTACCAGGGCCAGATTGATTCAGCACACTGACTTCCAGGGAATGACTTCTCCAGCGCCTCAGAGTGAAGAGCCAAAGCCGGTGCAGGGTGGCAATGTAACAGAAATCATTCTGCCCAAGGGGCAAGTGGAGCATTTTCAGCTGTTACTTCCAATGCTGACACAGCTGACCCAGGAAAAACGCTGGCTTGCCTGGATAGACCCGCCCACTGCCCTGGTACAGCAGTGGCAACAGCACCGGGGTATTGTTCAGGGGCAGCTACTGGTATTGCGCTCTTCCGCGCAATACAGCGCCGAGACTCTGGCTGAAAGAGCGCTGGAAGCAGGCACCTGCCATGCGGTAATTCTCTGGACCAAGGGGCTTGGGCGCCAGTCATTCAACCGTCTTGAGCAGGCGTCTGCCAATGGCGCCAGTCATGGCATTGTGCTGCGCCGCCGCTGATAACGGAGCGGGGGCGGTACCCAGATACTCAATGGAGTGTCTGGTTACCCCGCTGAACCATGCCCTGTTCATCTTCGTCATCAATATCAATATCGGCAATTCCCTCAGACATTGATCCTACCGCCTCAATACCCGCAGTAATCATGGCCTTGGCAACCGCCAGATCATTTTCCTGCAGCATATCCCGTGTTTCCCGGGAAAAACGGATTTTTACCAGAGGGGCACTTTCGTCATCAATACGCCGCAGGGCAAACTCCCCGTTAGGCAATTCCACGATTTCCAGAAAAGATGTCGGCATTCTACTCGCCTTGTACAGTCAGCCGGACCTGGCATGTTTGCCAGACCAGGCGATAAATGTCGGTTTAGAGCGCTTACCACTCCCCATGGCGTTCAGAGAAATCTGCCAGTGTTGCTGCCATGGCGTCCACTGTCTGCTGGCACTTGCTGGGGCTAAGGTCAGGCCCCGTATCCTGGGCAACCGCAATAATATTCTCTGGCTGTGGCTTTTTCTTTTCCGGTTTTGGCCGGCAAAAATACGCCGTCCAATTATCCAGGGTTTGCCACCAACCGCCCCGCTCCTCACGTAATGCCTCCAGCATGGCATACTCGGCATGGTCTTCTCCAAGCAGCAACTGCAGATCTTCCAGGCCCCGCAACTCAGGCTCTTTGTGCTGACAGGTGCGGGCAATATGCTGTAACAACAACAACCTGGCCTGCACCAGGGTAAAAACACCCCCCTGGCGCAATGCCTCCCTTTCAAGGGCGGACCGGGTACTACCGCCCTGGTCCATCTGCCTGAACAGAGACCGGGCCAGTGTCAGTTTTTCCTGGACCAGCATATGCCATTTGGAGTCAATCATGGTATTGGACACGCCCAATAATAGTATGGAGTCTATTATATCAGAGCCATCAGGCCCCTGGCTTCCCTGTTCATGACGTTACCAATATTATGCCCCTCACCCCAGTCAATTGACTTGCTATACTAATAGCCATTGTCTTTTGGGGCCTCGCTATGAATAACACGGTATTAATCTGCGATGACTCTGCCATGGCCCGTAAGCAGATGATCCGGGCGTTGCCCCAGGATTGGGGTATGTCTCTGGCAACCGCCGTTGACGGCAATGACTGTCTGGCCCAACTCAGGCAGGGTCGAGGGGATCTGCTGTTTCTGGACCTGAACATGCCCATTCTGGATGGCTACCAGGTACTGGAAGCCATACGCCGGGAAGACCTGCCCACCATCGTCATTGTGGTTTCCGCCGACATTCAGCCCCTTGCCCGTCGTCGGGTAATGGCTCTGGGAGCTCTCGCGTTTGTCAAAAAGCCTCTGGATGCCACGGAACTGGTACAACTGCTCAATGAATACGGCTTCTATCCTTCGGAGCCGGGTAGAAAACCGAAACAGGGCGTACAAAACCCGCCACCGTTCCAGACAGCCACAACTTTATCCCAGCAGTCCGGCGCCCTTTCCTGGCAGGAGGCGCTGCAGGAAGTGGCAAATATTGCCATGGGACAGGCCGGTGACCACCTGGCCCGTCTGCTGGGCGTCTTTGTGGAATTGCCGGTACCCCGGGTCAGTGAGATTGAAGCCAGTGAACTGCATATGGCACTGGCAGACAGTGCTTGCCATGACCACAGCGCCGCTGTTTGCCAGGGCTTTATTGGGGGTGGCATTACCGGCGAGGTGATTCTGCTGTTCAGTGATAGCAGCAGCACTGATATGGCCCGCCTGCTGGGCTACCCCCCGCAAACTGACAGTCAACAAAACCAGGAAGTGCTGCTGGATATGAGCAGTATTCTGGCAGGGGCTTTTCTGAACGGTATCAGTGAACAGCTGAGCAACCCATTCAGCATCACCCCCCCGGACGTGCTTGGTCACCACCTGAGCATCCCCAAGCTTCTGGAGCAACACAGTTCCCGATGGCAACGTATGCTGGCCATTGAACTGAACTACCGTATTGAATCTCACGGTATTCGCTGCGACCTGCTGCTATTGATGACCGGTCAGTCCCTGCCAGCCCTTCAGCACAAACTTGCTTACCTGGTTGACCCCCTATGACAGACTCAGCAACAGATATGAGGGAATTCCACTGGCTGATGGATATGCTGGCCACCATCGAAGTGGGCTTGGTATTGCTGGATGAAGAGCACCGGATTCAGGTGTGGAATGCCTTTATGGAACACCACAGTGGCCGCAGCGCCAGCAGCCTGCATGGCCAGTCGCTATTTAACGCCTTTCCGGAACTGCCCAGGGAGTGGCTGGAACGTAAAACCGCTATGGTTCGCCAGCTCAATACCCGGGCTTTCTCCTGCTGGGAACAGCGACCCTATCTGTTCCCCTTCCCCAATGGCCGGCCGATTACCGGCACTGAACCCTGGATGTATCAGAACATCACTTTTTGTCCCCTGACAGGCAGTGATGGTCAGGTGAGCCATGTCTGCCTGCTGGTGTACGATGTCTCCGATGCTGCGACCAACCGGCGCCAGCTGGAACAGGCCAATGCGCAGCTCAGCCACCTGAGCCGCACTGACCAGCTGACTGGCTTGTTGAACCGGGGCACCTGGGAAGCTTTGCTGGCCCATGAATATGAGCGCCATAGCCGTTACCAGGGTAAGGGAAGTCTGGTGATGTTTGATATCGACCACTTTAAGCAGGTCAATGATAACTACGGGCATCAGGCGGGGGATGAGATACTCCGGGAGTTGTCCCGCAGGGTGCTGGACCTGCTGCGTCAGTCGGATATTGCAGGCCGTTATGGCGGTGAGGAGTTTGCACTGATACTGCCAGAAACCGACGCTGGCGGTGCTGCCGTGTTCGCAGAACGTCTGCGCCAGGCAGTGGCTGATACCCCGTTTACTGTGGCTAAACAACAACTCAGCTGCAGCATCAGCCTGGGCACCTGCCCCTGGAGTGAGGATCTGCCTGATTACGCCTGCTGGCTTGCCCGGGCTGACCAGGCCTTGTATGCCAGCAAGCACCAGGGCCGTAACCGCTGTACCCCTTGGTCATCCCTGCTTGATCAATCCCGGGATTAGTGCCCAGCCAATCCCACATGCTGGGTGCTTTGGGCCAGATCCAACAACTCCCTGAGGGCCACTGAAAACATCGGAAATTCCGGTTCTGGCTGAGCCCGCAACTCCGCCAGCATACTGTGCCAGCGATCCACCAGGCCTTGGTGCTGTTGCTGCCATAGGGCCAAACAGTGGGCGATGCTTTCACCATTCTGCTGGCGACCCAGCACGGCTGTCGTCAGAGCCCGCTGCTGCCAGCTGAGGTCTTCCCGGAAGCTTTCCCGTGCCATGGCCTGCCAGTGGGAGCGAGGCTTGAGGTGGGAAATAGCCAGTGCCAGCCAGTCCAGATCAAGCTCTTCCCCCATGGCGTAAAACATCTGTGTGACTTCCTGCAGCTCCCTGCCTGTCTCTTCCCTGGCTTCAATAATACCCAGAGCGGCATACAGATGTCCGCTTGCCGCAACAATCCCCGCCAGTTGCTCCGGCACTCCCTGTGCCGCCAGGGATTCATAGGCGGCCCGCCATTGTGCTTCCGCCGCTTTTCCCAGGTGCCCGGGCAGATTTGCCGCAATGGCACGCACATGGCTGGCGAAGTAATTCTGGTGTTCCTGTATGTTCATTTCACTGCGCCGGTTACGCAGCAACCAATGGGTGCCACGCCGTATCAGCCGCATCAGATCCGCCATCAGGGTCATTTGCAGCTCACTGTCGATGGCGTAGTCAAGCGCCTCCACCTGATACCACCACTGGGGCAAATCAAACACGGCACTGGCAATCAGGTAAGACTGAGCAATGGCCGCCACCGACGCACCGGTAGACTGCTGCAGACGCTCAACGAAGGTAATGCCCATGGAGTTGACCATGTCGTTGGCAATTTCCGTGGCAATAATCTCCCGGTGCAATTGGTGCTCCGCCAGCTGACTGCCAAAGCGCTTCACCAGTGAGGCGGGAAACACCCGTTGCAACACGGGTCCCAGAGAAGGGTCATCCGGTAGGCTGGAGGCATTAAGAATCTGCTTCAGGTCGGCCTTGACGTAAGAGGCGAGTATTGACAGTTCCGGCCTGGTCAGACCCTGACCCGCCAGTTGACGGTCATTAAGGGCATCGTCTTCAGGCAGGAACTCCAACTGCCGGTCGAGAATACCTGCGGCCTCATAACGGCTCATCAGGCGCCGGTACTCTTCCAGGCGACTAGCCGCCTCACGGCTGGCGATACTGATGGCCTGGGTCTGGCGATACATATTGCGCAGTACCAGCCGGGACACATCATCCGTCATGGCCACCAGCATCTGGTTGCGTTGTTTAAGGGTCAGGTCTCCCTCCTCCACGGACCGGTTCAGCAGGATTTTGATATTTACCTCGTGGTCGGAGCAGTCCACACCTCCGGCATTGTCGATAAAATCCGTGTTACAGCGTCCCCCCTGCAGGGAATACTCAATCCTGGCCCGCTGGGACATCCCCAGATTGCCACCTTCACCGATTACCCGACAGCCCAGTTCCAGTGCATCCACCCGCAAACTGTCATTGGCCTTGTCCCCCACATCACTGTGGCTTTCCTGGCTGGATTTCACGAAGGTGCCAATGCCGCCAATCCACAGCAAATCCACCTGAACCCGCAGTATCTGACTGATCAGCATATTGGGGGGCATGCTGTCGGAGTCAGTCCCCAGAAACCGCTTCATTTCATGGCTCAGCACAATGGATTTGGCATTGCGGCTGAACACCCCACCACCCGGTGAAATCAGTTTCGGGTTATAGTCTTCCCATGAAGAGGCTGGCCCTTTGAACAGCCGCAGGCGCTCCTGGTAGCTGATTTGAGGGTCCGGGTCAGGATCGATAAAAATATGCACATGGTTGAAGGCCGCCTGCAGGCGAATATGCTCTGAACACAGCATGCCATTGCCGAACACGTCCCCCCCCATATCGCCTATGCCCACCACGGTGAAGTCATCAGTGGCGGTATTCAGGCCCATTTCCCGGAAGTGGCGTTCCACTGCCACCCAGGCGCCCCGGGCGGTAATCCCCATCTTCTTGTGGTCATAGCCCTGGCTACCACCGGACGCAAAGGCATCCCCCAGCCAGAAGCCATATTCCTGAGCGATGCCGTTGGCAATATCGGAAAAGGTGGCAGTGCCTTTATCCGCGGCCACCACCAGGTAGTAATCGTCTTCATCGTGGCGCAACACATCTTTTGGCGGCACGATGATGCCACCAGGGTAATTGTCCGTAATATCCAGCAGCCCGCGGATGAAAGTGCTGTAGGCAGCAATACCGGCCTTCTGCAGTTCCTCCCGGCTACCCTGTTCTGGCAGTTGCTTGGCAACAAAACCGCCTTTGGCTCCCACCGGCACAATCACCGCATTTTTCACCTGCTGTGCCTTTACCAGCCCCAGCACCTCGGTGCGGTAATCCTCATACCGGTCAGACCAGCGCAGGCCACCCCGGGCCACTTTGCCGCCGCGCAGATGCACCCCTTCCACCAGGGGCGAATAGACAAATATCTCGAACATCGGCCGAGGTTTGGGCATTTCGTGAATCAGTCCCGGACGCAGTTTAAAACTGATGAAGGACTTGGCCCTGCCCTGCTCATCCAGTTGGTAATAGTTGGTGCGGGTACTGGCCTGCATCAGGCTCAGGAATAACCGCAGGACCCGGTCTTCACTTAAGTTCAACACCTGATCCAGACCGGCATTGAACTCAATTTCCAGCTTTTGTTGCACCGCCTGCCACTGCAGTTCGCTCTGATAACGTGCCGGGTTAAAGCGGGCATCGAAAAACTCCAGCAGCAGGGCCGCCAGTGACACATGGCTGACCAGGGTCGAAGCAATAAAGTACTGACTGTTGCTGATGCGGATCTGGCGCATGTAACGGCCATAGGCCCGCAGCACGGCAATCTGCCGCCAGTCCAGGTAAGCCGCCAGCATCAGCCGGTTGAAAATGTCATTTTCCGCCTCACCGCTCCAAATGCGCTGGAAAAGGGATTCAAACAACGGGCGAATACGCTGAATATCCACCCCCTGGCCCTGGCCTGCCCGCAGAGAGAAATCATGAATCCAGACCCGCTGCCCATCCCGGTTAAGGGTCTCAAAAGGGTTCTCACCAATCACCCGAAAACCCAGGTTCTCAAAGATCGGAATAATATCTGACAGGGTCAGTTGCTGGTGGGGGTGGAAGATTTTGAAGTGCAGCATGTCACCGCTTTCACCGGGCTCCCGGTAAAAGCTCATAGCCAGCTCCGTCTGCTGGCTGGCCCGCTCCAGGTAATCCACATCGATAGCCGCCCGACGAGGGGAGAACTGGTCCCGGTAGCCGGCGGGGAAGGCACTC
>REBR01000177.1 GCA_007692645.1 Halomonadaceae bacterium
GCTGCCGGACAGGGTCTGAACATGTTCAAAGCCCCCATCACCCGGGTTCGGGCACCCAGACAACCCCACCAGGTCCAGCCGCTGACTGCGCACCGTGACATAGCCGTCATTGGGGCCATACAAGGTGCGTATCAGATAAAAGGCCAGGCCATCGTCCCACTGACTGGTGTCCCAGAAACGCACCCGTGCCCCATAGCTGAAATAACGGATGCCATTACAGTGCTCAGCCGCAGCAGGCACCAGCTCTTCCCAGGACCGTTCCTCCATGCCCAGATACTCTCGCAGCGCCTGCCAGGAATTCAGTTGCCAGTCCGGTTTGCCCTGCATATAACGGCGACTCAGTTGACTGACACTGTGAATAAATCCCTGATACATGGCTTCAGTGGACAGGTCGTATTCAAGGGGGTCATAAGGATCAGCATCTTCTATCAGCACTAACGGTGGAGAATCTCCCGGCACACGCTGATCCTTCCACAGCAGGTCCCGTGCCTGGGCCATGCCCCCCTCCCTTTCCCAAACCGCCGCACCCGCTTCCATGTCGTCCCAGCCGACACCCAATACCACGCTGCTCACCCAGAGGGCGTTTAACAGCAAAGAGGCGGACTCAGCCCCGGCTCTCTCTCCCGCCAGGGTTACCAGGGCTGCCACCTTGTCCGTCATTTTCCCCTGTGACGGGTCCTTGTCATCCACCGGCAGGGCGGCCGCCAGATAACGGGCATCCTGGGCGCCCTGTGACAGCCCCAGTAGAATCACCCGTTCCGCACCAGTGGCTGCCAGGGCCTGGTGCACGGTGTTGCGCAGGGAGCGGGCGCGGTTGTGATAGGAGGCATAGGCGGGCATATCCGCCAGGAACACCGCATTGCCGCAACCTTCCAGCCGGTCCACGATATGGCGGCTGAAATAGCGGTGATAACCCGCCAGGGCATCGCCACGGGTAAGGTGCTGATCGAAGGGGTTGGTTTGCCGGGGTGGCAGGTGTTTTTCATTTTCAGGCAGCTGCCAGCGGGCACAGCCATTGGCCGGGTCCCAGTCGGCGCAATAGCGGTCAATGGCATCGGGCTCACGGCGCTGACACTCCGCTACGCTCCAGTGGGCAGGGCAGATGGGCCTGGCGCCAAAATGGTGAGCCAGCACCAGTGGGTGCTGCAGCTGACAGTCTGAGCCAGTCTCGCTTGCTGCCACCGGTAAGCTTATGACTGAAAACAGCCAACCAAGCAGCAACAGCCAAATGCTGCTGCCACGGAATGGTAGCTGGGGGCAAAGCGGTGCATGACAAAACCCGTGGCGATTTCCCACTGCCATAGTGACACTCCCTGTCATCGGCCCAAGTAACGGCGTTTCACCCGATGATGACAGCTAGTAGGGAAAATGCTGTGACTTCAGCCCCGATAAACCGGTCGAGGCTTGAACAGACAAATGGGCAGGAACCAGGCCAGCGTTAAGTGGGGTGCTTTTCAAGAGGCCTTGGCCAATGGCAACAGGCGCTTGCGAATAAACACCATATTGGCCACCGGTACCAGTAACAGGGCCGGCGGCCCGTAAATGGCCAGTGTCCTGCTGAAAGCCACCTCTTCAATACCCACCTGCACGGATAGCACGGCCCCCAAAGCCATTAACGCCAACAGGGAAAAAGCGGCATTGGAGACAAACACCACATAATGAAAACCGTGTTTATGGACAGCCACCAGGGCAATGACAGTGACCAGATAATTGAGCAGGGCAAACACCGCAGACCAGCTTTCCTCCCATAAAAAGTAATAGCTGGCCACCAGCAGCAATATAAAATTCACGGCAATCAATAGGAAACGCATGTCTGGTAGTCCGGTGTCGGTAAGAATGCTGACAAGGATAATCAGACCTCCGCTATGATACAACGCAAACCCCACCACTTTTTTTCACACATCACAGGAATCATGTCCTCAAATGCCACTTTCATTGATATTAATCAATGCGCCGTTAATCTACCTCCCATAACCTGCCCCGGATTACAGCCAACCAGATGGGTGATCCATGCAGAGTCCGGGTATTTCCGAAACCTATAACTACAAGGTGGTGCGCCAATTCGCCATCGCCTCCGTGGTATGGGGTATTGTCGGCATGGCTGTGGGGGTATTGATTGCCGCCCAGCTGGTATGGCCAGCGTTAAATTTTGACCTACCCTGGACCAGCTTTGGCCGCTTGCGCCCGCTGCATACCAATGCGGTGATTTTTGCCTTTGGCGGCAGCGTATTGTTTGCCACCTCCTATTACATTGTGCAGCGTACCTGCCAGGTGCGGCTTTGCTCAGACCGGGCCGCCGCCTTTACCTTCTGGGGCTGGCAGGCAGTTATTATTGCTGCCGCCATTTCCTTGCCCATGGGCTTTACCACCACCAAGGAATACGCGGAGCTGGAGTGGCCCATCAATATCCTGATAGCGGTGGTGTGGCTCACCTATGCCTGGGTGTTTTTCGGCACCATCCGGCGCCGGCGTACCCCCCACATCTATGTGGCCAACTGGTTCTTCGGCGCCTTTGTGATCACCATTGCCATTCTCCATGTGGTGAACAACCTGGCCATACCCGTGGGCCCGATGAAATCCTACTCCATTTACTCCGGTACCATCGATGCCATGGTGCAGTGGTGGTATGGACACAATGCTGTGGGCTTCTTCCTTACCGCCGGCTTCCTTGGGGTGATGTATTATTTTATTCCCAAACAGGCCAACCGGCCGATTTATTCCTACCGGTTGTCCATTGTTCACTTCTGGGCGCTGATCGCCACCTATGTGTGGGCCGGTGGCCACCACCTGCATTACAGCCCGCTGCCAGAGTGGGCCCAGACCGCCTCCATGGTGATGTCCATTATCCTGCTAGCCCCCAGCTGGGGTGGCATGATCAACGGCATCATGACCCTCTCTGGTGCCTGGCATAAGCTGCGCACGGACCCAATTCTGCGTTTTTTGATTGTGGCCGTCTCTTTTTACGGTATGGCCACCTTTGAAGGGCCGTTGATGTCCATCCGTTCGGTGAATGCCCTGTCCCACAACACCGACTGGACGGTAGGCCACGTGCATTCAGCAGCCCTGGGGTGGGTCGCCATGATCAGCTTCGGCGCCCTCTACCACCTGATTCCCAAGGTGTATGGCCTGCAACAGATGTACCGGGTCAGCTGGATCAATACCCACTTCTGGCTGGCCCTGTCCGGCACTGTGCTCTACACCGTGGCCATGTGGGTGAATGGCCTGATACAGGGGCTGATGACCCGTGCGGTAAACGACGATGGCACCCTTACCTACAGCTTTATTGAAACCCTGGATGCCAGCTACGCCGGGTATATTGTACGCCTGATCGGGGGCGGGCTGTTTCTGGCCGGCATGCTGCTGATGGCCTGGAATGTCTGGTGCACGGTGCGCCAGGATGATGCCCTCTCTCTGGACAACTCCCCCGTGGACCCCCCGGTAGAGCACAGCATGGATCCGGAAAAACGAAGCCACGATGGCGTGGAGGTACAGGCATGAGCCACCAGATTATCGAAAAAAACATGGGCCTGATGATGATCCTGGTGGTCGTTCTGGTGACCATTGGCGGAGCGGCGGAAATTGTACCCTTGTTCTTTGACGACAAAATCACTGAACCAGTGGACGGACTCAAGCCACTCACAGCAAAACAGCTGGAGGGCCGGGACATCTACATCCGTGAGGGCTGCCATGTCTGCCATACCCAGATGGTGCGCCCGTTTCGCCATGAAACCGAACGCTATGGCCACTACTCCGTGGCCGGGGAGTACGTCTACGATCATCCCTTTATGTGGGGCTCCAAGCGCACCGGCCCTGACTTGACCCGTGTGGGGGGGCGCTATTCCGATGAGTGGCACCGGCTGCACCTGGAAGACCCCCGCCAGTTGGTGCCGGGTTCCAATATGCCCTCTTACCCCTGGCTGTCTGAAAACAAGGTCAACCCCAACCGCACCGCCAGAAAGATGCGGGGGCTGCGCTTTCTGGGCGTCCCTTACACCGATGAAGATATCGCCGGCGCCGCTGATGCCCTGGAGGACACCCTGGAAATGGATGCCCTGATTGCCTACCTGCAGCAGTTAGGCACCGTAATTTCAGAGAGGAGATAACTGACATGGAATGGACAGAATTTCTCAGTCAATTCCGGGGAGTGCATTTCCTGGCGATGATCGTGCTGTTTGTAGGGGTCTGCATCTGGGCTTTCAGCCCTGGCCGCCGCAAGGCCAACGAGGAAGCCTCCCAGCTGCCCTTCGCGGATGATGAGCTGGATCAGCAGACCCGCCGGGAACAACGGGAGAAACCACCCCATGAGTGATTTCATGAGCCTGATTGTTGCCTTTCTGATATTGGGGGTGGTTTTGTTTTGTTGGTGGCTGCCCTGGATAGTGCGCCGCAACCAACCCTCGGACCAGCCCACTGACAAGTCCGTTGGGCATAATTTCGATGGCATTGAAGAATTAGACAACCCGGTACCCAAGTGGTGGTACTACGGCTACCTGGCTACCGTGGTATTTTCTCTCGGCTACCTGGTGCTCTACCCCGGACTTGGCAATTACCCCGGTCTCCTGGGCTGGACCCAGGTGGGTCAGTATGAAGAAGAGCGGGCCCAGGCTGACGAGAAGTACGGGGTAATTTTCTCTGCTTATGCGCAGCAGCCTGTGCTGCAACTTGCCGCTGATGAAGACGCCATGGCCGCTGGTCAGCGTCTGTTTGCCAACAACTGTGCCCAATGCCACGGCAGTGCGGGTCGGGGCTTTGTGGGCTTCCCCAACCTGACCGACGACAACTGGCAGTGGGGTGGCAGCGAACAGGCCATCAAGCACACCTTGAAACACGGCAGGCGCGGCAATATGCCGGCCCGGGGCATTAACCCCAATCTCACAGATCCACAGCTGGAAGATATTACCCACTATCTGTTGCAACTAAACAACCGTGAACAGGACAGTGACGCAGCCGAACAGGGCCAGCCCCTTTATGTTCAGGCCTGTGCCGCCTGTCATGGCCCCCAGGCCACTGGCAACACAGCTATGGGGGCCCCGGATCTGACGGATGATATCTGGCTTTACGGGGGCAGTTTTGACGCCATCATGGTCTCCCTCCTTGAGGGCCGCCAGGGGCATATGCCAGGGCAGCAGAAATTTCTCAGCGAAGACCAGATTCACTTGCTGACCGCCTATGTGCTGCGGCTGTCCGGCAGGCATGAAAACGGCGAATAACCCCGCCCAGCAGGGGTGCCGGTTTTCAGGCCGGTACCCTGGGCGTTCCCGGGAGAGGGTATGAGCGAACTGATTCCGGTGCGGCAGATGGATCCTTCCCACCCCAGCGACAAGATTTATGTGCGCGATACCGAGGGCCTCTACCAACGGATTCGTGCTTTTTCACTGTGGGCGCTGATGGGGCTGTATTTCGGGGCTGTGTGGATCAACGTCAATGGCCAGCAAATCGTTCATTTTGATCTGCCTGCCCGTCAATTCCATCTGTTCGGGGCCACCTTCTGGCCCCAGGATTTTTTCCTGCTCTCTCTGATGCTGCTGATTTGTGCCTTTGGACTGTGTTTTATTACCAGTCTGGTGGGGCGGGTATGGTGTGGCTACACCTGTCCCCAGACCGCCTGGACCTTTGTCTTTATGTGGTTGGAAGAAAAAGTCGAAGGCAGCCGCAACCAGCGCATCAAACTGGACCGCCGCGGCCCCACCCTTAACCGGTTACGCAAAAAAAGCCTTAAGCACGGCCTCTGGCTGCTGGTGGCTCTGGGGACCGGGGTCACCTTTATCGGCTATTTCTACCCGATACGGGAGCTGGTGCCGGACCTTGCCACCTTCTCCATGAGCAATGGCTGGGCCGGATTTTTTATCGGCTTTTTCACCCTGGCCACCTACCTGAATGCGGGCTGGATGCGGGAAAAAGTCTGCCTGCATATGTGCCCCTATGCACGCTTCCAGAGCGCCATGTTTGACGAAGACACATTCACCGTCTGCTATGACGGACCCCGTGGCGAGCCGCGGGGTCCGCGGAAGAAAAACAGTGATCAAAGGACTCAGGGGCTGGGGGATTGTGTGGATTGCGGTATCTGTGTGCAGGTCTGCCCCACCGGCATAGATATCCGCCAGGGTCTGCAATACGAGTGCATCAACTGTGGGCTCTGTGTCGACGCCTGTAACCAGGTGATGGATCGCATGGACTACCCCAGGGGGTTGATTCGCTACACCAGCGCCAATGCCCTGAACGGATTAGCCTCTGGCTGGCTACGACCGCGGGTGCTGATTTACGGCGCCAGTCTGATCCTGATGGCAACCCTGGTGGTCGTACTGGCCAGCACCCGGCCAGCCCTTTACCTTGAAGTGATGCGAGACCGGGGCGGCCTATACCAGACCGGACCGGGCGAGTTGATCGAAAACACCTACAACCTGAAGCTCACCAACCGCAGCCCCCAACGGGAAACCTTTGACCTGCGGGTAGCGGGGCCTGAAGGCACCCGGTTGCTGCAATCCCTGCAGGTCACCCTCGACAGCGGCCAGAACCGTACTGTTCCGGCAGTGGTGCAGATCCCCGCCAGCAAAATAAGCGCATCCCGCAGTGACCTGACCTTTACCGCCAGCAGTCAGGATAACCCGGCATTAGGGATATCCACTGATAGCACCTTTTTTGGCCCGGCACCCCGCCCGGGCAGCCCCTCAAGGAATGCCCCATGACTCTGCCAGAACCCAACTCCCCTCAGCCCTGGTACCGGGAACCCTTTGCCTGGTTAGTGCTGGGCATTCCCGCTGCCACCATCGTCTGGTGCATTATTCTGTACAACATTGCGGTGAGTCAGCCCGTGAACATGGTCAGTGATGATTATTACAACGATGGCATGGGCATTAACCGGGAAGTGCGGAGGGACCGCCTGGCCAGCACTCTGGGTATTAGCGCTAATATCACTTTTACTGCTAATGGCGAGATCCAGATACTGCTGGAATCTCCCCGGCAGCTCCCCTGGCAAGTGCTGGCACTGGAGCTGATTCACCCCACCCTGGGTGATCAGGACCGAGCACTTACCGCCAGCCTGCAACACAGTAGCGAGCCGGTATCAGGTCAATACACAGCGCAATACCGGGTGCAGTCCCCAGATCTGATGAATGGCCGCTGGTACCTGGATCTGCGGGACCCTGAGAATCAGTGGCGCCTCAAGGGAGAAACCACCCTTCCCGGGATGGCCAGCGTTACCCTCAAACCACAGCGGGGCCCCCTCTACCCATGAGCTCTGCCCCAGCACGCCAGCAGCAGGCCAGGCATGACATGGATAATACCCTGTGCTTCCATTGCTCCGACCTGCTACCCCCTGGCCCGGCTATTATCAGCCAGGTTGACGGTGAGCCCCGGCATTTTTGCTGCCTGGGCTGCAAGGCGGTGAGCGACACCATCATCAATGAGGGGCTGGAGCAGTTCTATCAGCAACGCTCAGCCCCCACCATTACCCCGCAACCCATTGATGATGCGACCCGTGAAGGGTATGCGCTCTACGATAGCGATTCCCTGCAGGGGCCTCTGGTGCATTACCGGGACGACGGTGCCCTGGAGACCCAGCTGATGGTGGAGGGACTCACCTGTGCGGCCTGTATCTGGCTGATTGAACGCCACCTGGAGCGCCAGCCCGGGGTGCAGTCCATTCGCATCAATCACAGTACCCAACGGGCACGGGTGGTGTGGACCGCCGGAGAAATTGCCCTTAGCCAGATACTGCTGGCTATTCGTGAACTGGGCTTTCATGCCAGCCCATTCCAGCCCAGCGACTGGGAACAGCAGATGCAGGCCGCCCAGAAAAAGGCCCTGACCCGTATCGGCATCGCCGGGCTTGGCAGCATGCAGGCCATGATGCTGGCCTACCCTTTGTCTTTCGGTCTGACCACGGGCACGGATGACAGCCTGATTCAGCTGTTTCGCTGGGCCAGCTGGCTGATTGCCACGCCGGTGGTGCTTTACAGTGCCATGCCCTTCCTCCAGGCCGCATTGCGGGATCTACGGGTGCGTCACCTGACCATGGATGTACCGGTATCACTGGCGATTTTCGGCGGCTATATCGCCAGCGCCTGGATTACTGTAGCCGGTGGTGAGGAGGTGTACTTTGAGTCTGTCTGCATGTTCACCTTCTTCCTCGGCCTGGGGCGCTTTCTGGAAATGCGTGGCCGCTACCGGGCGGGGCTGGCAGGGGCCTCACTGCTCAATGCCATGCCCCAAACCGCACGATTACAGCTTGGGGATACTGAGCGCCTGGTGCCAGCCCAAACCCTGAAACCCGGGGACACCATCAACCTGCGCCCGGGTGACAGTGTGCCCGCCGACGGCACCATTATTGCCGGTTCCTCTGCCCTGGATGAGTCCATGCTCACCGGTGAGTACCTGCCGGTTACCCGCAGCAGTGGTGAACGGGTCTGTGCCGGCACCGTCAACAGCGAAAGCCCGTTACAGATCCGCGTGGATCAGGCCGGCCAGCACACCCGCCTGTCTGCCATTATGCGTATTCTGGATCAGGCTCAGCAGGAAAAGCCCCGTACCGCTATTATGGCGGATCAGGTGGCCCGGTACTTTGTGGCAGCCGTGTTGCTGGCCGCCACCATCACCTTCGCCACCTGGCTGTTACTGGAGCCAAGCAGAGCCTTTGCCATTACCCTGGCGGTGCTGGTGGTGACCTGCCCTTGCGCCCTTTCCCTGGCCACACCCACTGCGCTTACGGCAGCCACTTCGGCGCTCAGGGCCCAGGGCTTTCTGCCCACCCGGGGCACCACCCTGGAAGGCCTCTCTACCATTGATACCCTGGTATTCGATAAAACCGGCACCCTCACCGAGGGCCGCCTGAGCCTGCGGGGGCTGACTCCCCTGGGGGATATGGCCAGGGCACAGTGCCTGGCCCTGGCTGCCGGTCTGGAGCGCCACTCTGAACACCCGGTGGCCCATGCCTTCCGGGAGCTTGAGTCCGCTCCCCTCACGGAGGTACGTAACCAGCCCGGTCAGGGCATTACTGGCCAGATGGAAGGCCGGCGTTATGCTATTGGCAGTGCCGCCTTTGTGGCGGACAGATGTCAGTTGGGTGATCCCGACCCTGAGCCCGATGACGGCAGCCTGACCATTTATCTGGCCACAGAAGGCCAGTGGCTGGCTCGTCTGGCCCTGGATGATCACCTTCGTCCGGATGCCCTGAGTACCCTGCGCACCCTCAAACAGCGGGGTTACCAACTGATCATGGCCAGTGGCGACCAGTCCCCCCATGTGGCCCGGGTGGCGGGGCAATTACCCCTGGACCAGAGTTACAGTGGCCAGAGCCCCGAAGATAAACTGGCCCTGGTAAAAGCCCTGGAAGCCCGGGGTCACCAGGTGATGATGATCGGGGATGGGCTTAATGACCTGCCGGTACTGGCCGGTGCCCGCCTGTCTGTGGCGGTGGCTGGGGCCAGTGATATAGCCCGACTGAAAGCCGATGCCATGCTGCTCGGGGAAACCCTGACCCCCCTGGTGACAGCCCTGACTCTGGCACCCCGTACCCGCCGGGTAATCCGCCAGAACATCACCCTGTCGCTGCTCTATAATGCCACCACCCTGCCACTGGCGATGATGGGGCTGATTCCCCCCTGGCTGGCCGCTATTGGCATGTCCGCAAGCTCCGTGGTGGTAGTGCTGAACGCCCTGCGCCTGGGGCGAACCAGGGTATCCGCACCTGTTGCCACCGCCCCGCGCTATTCCACCGAGCCCCTCTCTCTGTCGGAGCCCGGCCTGTGAGTATTCTCTACCTGCTGATTCCCCTGTCCCTGATCCTGGTGGGTATTGCCCTGACACTGTTTATCTGGGCGGTGAAAAACGAACAGTTTGAAGACCTGGACGGGCCGGCCCACAGCATCCTGTATGACGATGACGTTCACCGCATTCCCCCGGAGGCACAGGTAAAAAAGCCGGCAGCCAATAATAAGCCCACGGATAAGGATGAAACCCACCATGGCTGAAACCCTGCCAATGGCGTTATTTGCCGCTTTCATGATAGGCCTATTGGGGAGTACTCATTGCCTGGGCATGTGCGGTGGTATCAGCAGTTCACTGACCATGGCGCTACCCGTGGGCCCGGGTTACCGCTGGCGCCAGCTGCAACTGTTGCTGGGGTATAACCTGGGACGTATTACCAGTTATACCCTGGCCGGCTTGATCCTGGGGCTGCTGGGCAGCCAGGTTATTTCTGCCATGCCTGCTGCAGGAATGGTTCTGAGAACCCTGGCTGGGGGCATGCTGATTGCTTTGGGGTTGGCGGTGGGGCAATGGTGGCAGGGTGTGATGGCCCTGGAAAAAGTGGGTGCGCCCCTGTGGCAGCGGCTGGCGCCCCTGACCCGGCGATTTATGCCAGTGGATCGCCTGTCCCGGGCACTGCCCCTGGGGCTACTCTGGGGCTGGCTGCCCTGCGGACTGGTCTACAGCACCCTGGGCTGGGCACTGATGCAGGGCAATGCCCTGGCCAGTGCCGGTGTCATGGCAAGCTTCGGCCTGGGCACCCTGCCCGCCATGCTCGCCACCGGCGTGTTTGCCCGCCAGGTACTGCAACTACGCCGTAACCGACCGGTGCGCACCGTAACCGGACTGGCCCTGATCCTGTTTGGCATCTGGACACTGCCGATCACCCATCACCTGCTGGCTGGCCATTAGGCAGTGCTGGGGCTGCCACTGGTCCGGCCGTTGGGCAAGGAGCGACGCAGGATCCGCTTCACCACATTGCCATACTGCCGGGCCAGTGAGCCGGTGTTGTAGGCGATACCGTATTTGGCCAGGATCGGCTCCAGCTTCCGGCCAATTTCCGGATAACGGTGTGCAGGGATATCCGGGAACAGATGGTGCTCAACCTGGTAACTCAGGTGACCGCTCAGGGTGTGCATCCATTTTGGACCGGTAAAGTTACTGGAACCCAGGGCCTGGCGGTAATACCACTGGCCACGGCTCTCGTTCTTGCACTCTTCCAGCTTGAAACTCTGCACCTCGGTGGGAAAGTGGCCACAGAAAATCACCGAGGAAGACCACAGGTTGCGGATCATATTGGCGGTGAAATTACCCGCAATCACAAAGGGTGCCACCGGGAAGGTCAATGCCGGGAAGAAGATATAGTCCTTGAACACCTGGCGCCCCCCCTTGCGCACAAAGTTACGGCCAAATTCCTTCTTGTCTTTCAGGGTAATTTCCCCTTTGCTCAGCTTTTTCGACTCCAGTTCATGTAACGCCACCCCCCACTGAAAGAAGAAGCTCAGTGCCGCAAACTTGAGGGGCTGCAGCAGGTGGTGAACACGCCAGGGGTGGGCTTCATCCAGACGTAATACGTCGTAGCCGTAGTCCCGGTCCTTACCGACAATATTGGTGTAGGTGTGGTGCTCATAATTGTGGGTCAGCCGCCAGGAATCCGCATCACAGGTGGTATCCCACTCGTAGGTCTGGGAATTCAGGGTCGGGTCATTCATCCAGTCATACTGGCCGTGCATCACGTTATGGCCGATTTCCATATTCTCCAGAATCTTGGCGATACCCAGTGACAGCGCCCCGGCCACGAAAAACGGCGGGATAAAGCCCAGGGGCATCATCAGTCGGCCACCCAGTTCCAGGCGCCGGTGCAGACGCACAATGCCACGGATGTAGTTGGCGTCCCGTTCCCCCAAATCCGCCAGGGTCTCATCCCGCAGGGCGTCCAGCTCAAGGGCCAGGGCATCAAATTGTTCATTAGTGAGTGTTGTCATGGTTCAATCCTCGTTAAATCACAATGTCTACCGGTCCCTGGGGCACGGACACACACAGCTGAATGGTTTCTTCCCCCGGCAGAGATGCCTTGCCGGTCAGTCGGTTCATAACAATGCCGGTCTTTTTAGTGCAGGCACACTGGTGACAGACACCCATACGGCAGCCATGCTTGGGCTTGAGCCCGGCACTTTCAGCCAGTTCCAGCAGTGAGGTTTCACCGTCACTGTGAACAGTTTTACCGCTGCGGGAAAAGGCCACTTCGCCACCGAGCTCATCCGTGTCCAGGGTTACCTGAGGGGCACTGAAGAAGGTGCTGCTGATCTGTGACTCACTGACACCCGCCTGCCCCAACAAGTCACCGGCCAGGTCCATCAGTCCCCTGGGCCCGCACAGATAGCAGTGATAATCCGCCAGTTTGCTGATCGCTGGCAGGTGAGCGGCGGTCATCACGCCGCCGTCATCTGTGGTATGGATTTTCAGCTGGAAGTTATCCCACTGGCCTTCCATCTGGTACAGCTCCTTAGCGGCAATAATGTCCGCCTCGGTACGCACGTAATACAGCAAGGTTACCGGCTTGGGATAATCCGCAGCTGCCAGGGTGCTCAGCTGGGACAGAATCGGAGTAATGCCACTGCCCCCGGCGATAAACAACAAAGGCTGGGGATTCGCAGGCAGCAGGAAATCCCCAAAGGCATCCCCCAGAGTCACCACTGCTCCCGGCTTCAGATAATCATGCAGCCAGTTGGTTACCAGCCCCCCAGGCAACCGTTTAATAGTCAGTGTGATTTCCCGGTCCTGCTTCCAGCGGCTGGGCAGGCAGGACAGGCTGAAGGTGCGGGTATGACGGGCACCATTGATTTCCACCGTCAGGCTCAGGTGCTGACCGGGCTTGAATCCACTCCAGTGACCGGCGGGTTTCAGTACAAAGGTGCGGGTATCTCTGGCGGCATCCTCAATGGCCACTACCCGGGCAGCCACGGTACCTTTGACCAGCATCGGGTTTATGCTGCCCAGTATCGGGTCCAGATAAGCCCAGGGGTTACTCTGATTGGACAACTGCCGCCCAAGCCAGTGCAGCGCAGAATGCCATGGAGATGGTGCGGGGGTCTGTTGGGATTGCATCAAGGTCACTCCGTTCCGGGTCCTGGTTCGGTGGCGACAGGCACACGAAAACTTGTGTACAGTCGTCCACTGAGCATGACTAACGGTACCTTGAGAGGCCCCAGGCAAAAACGGCTTTCCGGGCCAGAATGCTAAATCCCCAGGGGGAATAAGTCGTAATGCGACTTAAGTAGACTTTAACAAAGGATGGGCAATACAGTGAGAACAACAGGGCTGTTCAGGCTGACACGGGTGTGCCAGCCAACAGGCCTGTTACCGGGGGGGAATTACCCGGCCAGAGCCATTTCCCGCAGGTAATCGTCATAGGTGCCGGCAAAGTCGGTAATGCCATCTTCCGACAACTCGATAATGCGGGTTGCCAGGCTGGATACAAAGGCCCGGTCATGGCTGACAAACAGCAGTGTGCCGGGGTAATGCTCCAGGGCCAGGTTCAGGGCCTCAATGGATTCCATATCCAGGTGGTTGGTGGGCTCATCCATCAACATGACGTTGGCTTTCTGCAGGATCAGTTTGCCAAACAGCATGCGCCCCTGCTCGCCACCGGAAATCACTTTCACTGACTTGTCGATGTCATCATTGGAGAACAGCATGCGCCCCAGGGTGCCCCGGATCAGCTGCTCGCCCCCGGTGGTCCACTGGGCCATCCAGTCATACAGATTGTCATCGTTTTTAAAATCATCACCGTGCTCCTGGGCAAAATAGCCCAGATCTGCACTCTCCGCCCATTTCACTGAACCGCTCATGGGGGCCATTTCCCCTACCAGGGTTCGCAACAGGGTGGTTTTACCAATTCCGTTGGGACCGATAATGGCAACCCGCTCCCCGGCTTCAATCTGCAGACTGAAGTTCTTGAACAGGGTCTCACCATCAAAGCCCTGGCTGACCTTATCCATGATCACCGCCTGGCGGTGCAACTTCTTGTTCTGCTCAAAGCGGATAAAGGGGCTGACCCGGCTGGAAGGCTTGACCTCATCCAACTGAATTTTATCAATCTGCTTGGCCCGGCTACTGGCCTGCTTGGCCTTGGAGGCATTGGCAGAGAAACGGCTGACAAAGCTTTGCAGCTCGGCGATTTGGGCTTTTTTCTTGGCGTTGCCGGACATCATCCGTTCCCGGGCCTCAGTGGCTGCCGTCATGTATTCGTCGTAGTTACCCGGGAACAGGGTCAACTCACGGTAATCCAGATCTGCCATATGGGTGCAGACGCTGTTGAGGAAATGCCGGTCGTGGGAAATGATAATCATGGTGCTGCTACGGGCAGTGAGAATTTCTTCCAGCCAGCGGATGGTGTTCAGATCCAGGTGGTTAGTGGGCTCATCCAGCAGCAGCACATCCGGGTCGGAAAACAGGGCCTGTGCCAACAGCACCCGCAGCTTCCAGCCCGGGGCAATCTCACTCATGGGGCCGTAGTGCTGGTCCAGGGGAATACCCAGACCCAGCAGCAGTTCACCTGCACGGGCATCAGCGGTATAACCATCCAGCTCGGCAAACTCGGTTTCAAGTTCCGCCACCGCCATGCCATCGGCTTCGCTCATTTCCGCCAGAGAGTAAATGCGGTCTCGTTCCGCGTGCACCTGCCACAGCTCTTCATGGCCCATCATCACGGTATCCAGCACGGAATAGTTCTCATAGGCGAACTGGTCCTGGCTCAACTTACCCAGGCGGACATTGGAATCAAGCATCACCTGCCCTGCAGAAGGCTCAAGATCGCCCCCCAGAATCTTCATAAAGGTGGTCTTGCCACTGCCATTGGCACCGATCAGGCCATAACGGCGACCAGCACCGAATTTGGCGGAAACATTTTCAAACAGGGGCTTGGCCCCGAACTGCATGGTGATATTGGCGGTGGCGATCACGGGAATATCCTAAAGAGTCTGCTGCGGGGAAACAGTGTCCGGCGCAAGGGAAGTGGTGCCTGCTACGCCCCCTTTGTCAGGGAGCCGTCAATGCGGGGCGCATAGTGTACTGGCTCATGGCCCCAAGTAACAGCCTGCTGTTCAATCGGTAATCAGTTTCTGGGGTATCGTGTCTGCCCCATTTGTGGGAGCCGGGCGGATAAACGCACCAATACAACGCGCAATCCTCCCCCACTGTTTCTCCACGCCTAAGCCAAGAGAATGAAGTTATTCAGCTTTTTTCAATTGGCACAGTCTCTGCAGACTCCCAGGTGAGTGCATACCAACGATGGTCTGTATCAACCCTGACAATGGCAACGACGCCCACCGGGAATCTGTTTAGTAGCGGATTACCGGTGGGCGTTTTTTTATGGAAGGAAATCCCATGAGCAACGACAGCAACAACCAGTGGAACCGCCGGAAATTCCTGCAAGGGTCAACCGCAGCGGTGGGTAGCGTGGCGGCCGGTGGCCTGCTGCCGGGGGTCATGACCTCCGCCTTCGCCAGTAGTAACGGCAAGCCGGAAACCCAGTCTGCCAAACTTGGCTTTATTGCCCTGACCGATGCGGCGCCACTGTTTGTGGCTTATGAAAAGGGTTTCTTCAAAAAACACGGCATGGATGATGTGCAGGTATTGAAGCAATCCTCCTGGGGCGCAACCCGGGACAACCTGGACCTGGGCTCTCAACGGGGCGGTATCGATGGTGGCCATATTCTCACCCCAATGCCCTACCTGATGTCCTCCGGCACCCGCAGCAGCACTACCCCCATGTATATTCTGGCGCGTCTGAACCTGGCCGGTCAGTGCATTTCAGTAGGCAATGAGTATAAAGACCTGAAGGTAGGTACCGACACCACGGAATTTGCCAAGGCCCTGGCCGCCAAACAGGCGAAAGGCGATGCCACCCGCGCCGCCATGACTTTCCCCGGGGGCACCCATGACCTATGGATCCGCTACTGGATGGCCGCCGGTGGCATAGACCCCAATGGGGACATTGCCACGATTACGGTTCCCCCGGCACAGATGGTGGCCAATATGCGGGTGGGCAGCATGGATACCTTCTGTGTCTGTGAGCCCTGGAACGAACAGCTGATCAACCAGAACATTGGCTATACCGCCAACACCACCGGTGAGCTGTGGCATAACCACCCGGAGAAAGCCTTCACCCTGCGGGCCGACTATGTGGATGCCAACCCCAATGCCGCCAAGGCCCTGACCATGGCCATCATGGAAGCGCAGATGTATTGCGAGAAGCCGGAGAACAAGGAAGAAGTGGCCCGGATCTGTTCCAAGCGCCGTTGGATTCACGCCCCTTACGCGGACATTATCGAGCGCATGAAAGGCAACTTCGATTACGGCACCGGTCGGGTGGTGGAAAACCATCCGGACCAGATGCGTTACTGGAATGACCATGCCTCCTATCCGTTCAAGAGCCATGACCTGTGGTTTATTACCGAAAACAAGCGCTGGGGCTATCTGCCCCGTGACTTCGACGGTGAAGCTCTGGTGAGCCAGGTGAACCGGGAAGACATCTGGCGTGATGCGGCGGCCACCCTGGGGATAGATGCCAAGGATATCCCTGACTCCAGCTCCCGTGGCAAGGAAACCTTCTTTGACGGCAAGGTCTTCGACCCGGAAGACCCGGACGCCTATCTGGACAGCCTTGATATCAAACATTACGCCTGAACCCTAATCGACCCGTTACGGGAGAGAACATAATGACCACGGATGTAACCACCCCGAAGACCACCGGTGCCCTGGTGGCCATGAAGCTCCGCCCTTCTCCGGTGCTGCAGGAAAAGTTGCTGCACCTGGGTAAGACCTTTCTCGCCAATGTGGTGCCACCCATAGTGGTGTTGGCCGGACTTCTGGCTCTGTGGGAGTTTCTCTGTGCCGACCCGGCCTCAACCCTGCCAGCCCCGTCACGGGTGATCTCAGACACATGGGAACTGATCGTTAACCCCTTTTATGATCACGGTGGTAACGACCTGGGCCTGGGCTGGCAGATCCTTGCCAGCCTCGAGCGGGTAGCCTATGGCTATGCCCTGGCGGTGATTGCCGGCATCTCTCTGGGGGTTCTGGTGGGTAAATCCAACTGGGCCATGCGCGGTCTCGACCCTATTTTCCAGGTACTGCGTACCGTACCACCCCTGGCCTGGTTGCCCATTTCCCTGGCGGCTTTTCAGGCCAGTGCCCCATCGGCGATCTTCGTCATTTTCATCACCGCCATCTGGCCCATCATCATCAACACCGCAGTTGGGGTGCGCAATATTCCTGATGACTACCGCAACGTGGCTCGGGTGGTGCGCCTTAATGGCTTTGAGAATTTCACCAAGATCATGCTGCCGGCAGCTGCGCCCTATATTTTCTCCGGCCTGCGCATTGGTATCGGCCTTTCCTGGCTGGCCATTGTGGCAGCAGAAATGCTGATTGGCGGTGTTGGTATCGGCTTCTTTATCTGGGATGCCTGGAACGCCTCCATGATCAGCGACATTGTACTGGCACTGATATACGTGGGCATCGTCGGCTTTCTGCTGGACCGGATGGTGGGCTTTATTGGCAACCGGGTCACCCGAGGCACCAGTGCCTGATACAGACATTGAACGCAATTCCATGGCATCGATGGAGTAACACCATGAGCAACCATTACCTGAGTATCGAAAACGTCCAGAAAACCTTCGGCCGCGGACCAGAGGCCCTGAATGTGCTGAAAGACATCAACCTGACTGTGGACCGGGGGGAATATATTGCCATTATCGGCCACTCCGGCTGCGGCAAGTCCACCGTGCTGAACGTGGTGGCGGGGCTGCTGGACGCCTCTGCCGGCGGTGTCATCCTGGACGGTAAAGAGGTTAATCAGCCAGGGCCGGACCGCAGCCTGGTGTTCCAGAACCACTCCCTGCTGCCCTGGCTGACGGTCTACGAGAACGTGGCCCTGGCGGTGAACAAGGTCTGCGCCAAAACCATGAACAAGGCGGAGCGCAAGGAGTGGATTCTGAAGAACCTGGACATGGTGGGCATGTCCCACGCCCTGGACCAGCTGCCCACCCAGATCTCCGGGGGCATGAAGCAGCGGGTGGGCATTGCCCGGGCCCTGGCCATGGAGCCAAAGGTGCTGTTGCTGGATGAGCCCTTCGGTGCCCTGGATGCCCTGACCCGGGCTCACCTGCAGGATGAGGTGATGCGCATACAGGCAGACCTGAATAACACCGTGATGATGATCACCCATGATGTGGACGAGGCAGTACTGCTGTCAGACCGGATTGTGATGATGACCAATGGCCCTTCCGCCACCATCGGTGAAATTCTGGATATCAAACTGCCCCGCCCCCGGGATCGCATTGCCCTGGCAGAGGACCCGGAATACAACCACTACCGTCGCGAAGTGCTGCGCTTCCTCCATGAGAAGCAGCGTAAAGTAAAACCCCTGCAGAAAGCCCCCCCGGCTGAACCCGCCAGGCAGGCGCAACAGGCATAATAACAACACCTCCGCACTTGCCAGGACCCTGTGGGTCCTGGCTTTTTTATGGGCACTCCTAAATCAGCGTGATAGCTGCGTCATTGATCGCGGCTATAGCCGCTCCCACAGGGGAAACTCCCACAGGGAGGGCTCCTACAGGGAGGGGGCAGCGCCCCTCCCTAGCGCAGCAGTTCTGCCATATTGAGGGTGTCTGCCGCCACCTCGGAGAGTTTGCGCCGCTGGGCCATGGCCACTTCCCGCAGGAAGCGGTAGGCATGCTCTTCGGTCATTTTGCGGTGCTTCATGATCAGGCCCTTGGCCTTTTCTATGGTTTTACGCTCAGTCAGGGCTGCCCGGGCGTCATGGAGCTCTTCACTCATGGCCTGCAGTCGTTCTGACTGGGACTGCACCAGATCCGCCAGAGACCGGCCAAGTTGGGTGCTGGCACAGTCACTGCGGTAGCCTTTAGTGGCAACCTCCGTGTCCGCCAGGGACTGATCATTCAGAAAAATGGCAAAGGAGGCGCACTCCAGGGGCTGCTGCTCCAGGGCCTCAAGACGGTCCTGGTGAATATTAAGATCATGCCGGGCCTCTGCAATGCGCTCTTCACACAGTGCACTAAGGCTGGCTTCCAGACGGTCTTCCACCCGTTTGAGGTTATCAATCCGCCGGGTGGTAACCCCGTACCAAATGCTGCTGACTTCCTGATCCACAGATGCCTCAACACCGGCGGTAAAGGCCTTGCGCCGCAGCCGCTCCAGCTCCAGGGCACTGTCGTCGGCGGCAATGGCATACCACAGAGCCAGGGACTGGCCATCGGCAAAGCTGGTAAAGGTCTGGAAGTACCGTTCCTGGTTTTCAATCAGGTGATGCAGCCGCTCAAACAGGCTTTCGTCAAAGTGCCCGCGGGCAAACCCCGCCGCACCCACGGCCCGCTCCTGACCCGCCAGTTCCTTGCCCTGCATCAGGTGGAACATGGCCACCAGAGTGCGGGAAATTGCCGGGTCTGCCGCGGCATCTGCCGCTTCAAACACTACCGCCAACAGGCCGCGAATCAATTCGCTGTAGCCGTCGATGATGGCCTCCGGGGTAATCCGCAATGCTGCGATGTCTTCCCGAACCTGGTCCAGCTCCTCCAGGCCATGTATCACATAGGCAATACCACTGAACAATCGGCTGCTACCCGGCAGGCAGCCGTTACAGATATCAATGGCGGCCAGCCGGTCATGAAACAGCTGGGCCATTTGCCGCGCGTCTTTGACACCCACCGGCAGCTCCTGCACAAAGCGTTCACCCCCGGAGCCCACAAAAATATTGGACAGCCCCCGTTCCCGCTGCAGGGCATGGACCAGGTTGCTGATGCTGACCACCAGCTGCCCCATGCGCAACAACTGCTCAAGACTCAGCAGGTCGCATTTCTTCGATGCCAGGAGGTAATCCGCAACACTGCGTTTAACACTTATTGGCTGTCCCATAAGTCACCTGTCCGGTTACATGGCCCCTACTGCCGGAAACAGGCCATGGTAAAAGGTTAGTGGGAGCAGACACTGCAGCCCACCCGTAACATGCCATCAAGAACCGGGCCAATGAATAAGAAGCTATGCCAAGAGAGGCTCAGCCAGTCGTTTGAGGTAGGAGTGGGAAGGGGGGGAAGCCGGTTTTTATTGCCACAGCGCCCTAAAACAGAGCGCTGCGGTCGTAACCGGTGCAATCAATCCTATGAACTAACGTCCTTTGAACTGAGCCTCACGACGTTCCAGAAATGACTGAATGCCTTCCTTTACGTCCTCGCTTTCCATTACCGGTTTCAGCTCCGCAAATACCCGGGCCTTGGCCGCTTCATGACCATGATCCCGGGCCAGACGGGATGATGCCAGGCTGCCCTGCACTCCCATTGGCGCCGCATTGGCCACTTTTTCTGCCAGTGCGAGGGCTCGTTCCAACTGCTCGCCCGGTGCCACCAGTTCCTGCACCATGCCCCAGTCATAAGCCTGCTGTGCAGTCCACTCATCCCCTGTCAGCAGATAGCGCTGGGCATTGGACCAGCCCATTTCTTGAGGCAGACGCATAGTCGCTCCGCCACAGGCAAAGATCCCCCGCTTGACTTCCAATTGAGCGAAGCGGGTGTCAGTGGCGGCTACCCGGATATCCGTGTTCAGCATCATCTCCACACCACTGGTAAAGCAGACCCCCTGAACGGCGGCAATCATCGGTTTGCTCAGGGTGGGGCCATGCAGACCAAAGGGGTTCATCTCCCCTTCTTCGCAGCACCAGCCCTTACCACTTGCAAAAACACCCGCCCAGTCGTCCAGCTCAAGACCGGCAGTGGTGTG
>REBR01000042.1 GCA_007692645.1 Halomonadaceae bacterium
GCTGTCCTGGCCCAGATTCATGGGCTGGGGGCTCTGGGAGGGGTGGGTCAGCACCTGTATTGGTGCGCTGCAGACCATGTCATGATGGGGCATGCCGGCATCCTGGTAGGCGCCAGAGGTGACAAAAAAACCCGCCTTTTGGTAAAACCCCACTGCCTGGATCTGGGCACTTAACTTGAAATAGTCGTAGTGTTCAGCGCCCTGACGTAGCAGGTGCTGCAATAGTGCCATACCCAGCCCCTTACCCCGGTGATCCGCTGCCACGGCCATGCGCCCGATACCGGCGCAGTGACCACTCTTGCGATACAGTCGGGCACAGGCGAGGGCAAGGCCCTGAGGGTCACTCATCAGATAATGTTCTGCACTTTCATCCTGATGATCCCACTCCAGATCTTCAGGGACCCCCTGTTCGCTGATAAACACCTGTTGGCGTAGTTGGCGAAGGGCATCCGGTGCCTTTGCCCAGGAAAAGACTTCGATAGGGTGCATGATGGGTCCCTGTTTCTCCGCTACGGACCTGACTACGGGCTGGCTGCCCCAGGGCTTTAACTATTCAGGTAAAGGCTACCTTGATTTACCAGTCGGGTCACCAGTGCCAGCAGCACCGGATCACGGGTCAATGGGGCAAGATCCTGGGCCGCAATGCAGTGCTGGTCCGCCAGCACCAGAGCCAGGGCGCAGGCGTCACCCCGCAGAATATAACGCTCGCCATCCACAAACAGGGCCCGGGCGTCTGGCTCATGGGGCAGATCCAGATAGGCAAAGCGGCTGCCTTCATTCCAACGCAAGCCTGTGCCGCCATTGATCAGCTCACCCAGTTCCAGCTCTTCCAGGGGTTCATCGGATTCCGGCACAATGCCCGCGTGTTTGGGGTCCGTCATGGCCTGGCCAAACCACAGCCCCAGGGCCTGTGAGTCATTGATATGTTCTGCCAGAATCAGCTGCAGCCGTTCCAGAGCAGCAGGGGTAATGGCGCCGGGGTGGCTGCTGGGGGTGAGAACCGGGTCGGTGTAACGCTGATCGTCAGTGAGGTTGTCACTCAGGTAATCGGTAAAGCCGGTGAGGATGTCACTGTGGCCCGGCGCCCGAAAGCCTACAGACAGGGTAATACAGTCGTCCTGGGCAACGCCCCAGTGGGCCAGGTGCGGGGGCAGATACAGCATGTCCCCCGGGGCCAGTACCCAGTGGTGCTCCTCTTCGAACTCAGACAGGATGTTCAGGGGGGTGCCGGCCACCCGGGGGCTGGTGCCGTCGCAAAGCCCCCCTACGCGCCAGTCCCGATGCCCTTCAGCCTGCAACAGAAACACATCGTACTGGTCGTAATGGGGGCCTACACTGCCTCCCTTGGGGGCATAACTGGCCATGATGTCATCCACCCGCCAGTTGGGAATAAAGCGGAACCGGGCCAGCAGATCCGCCACTTCCGGTACCCAGTGATCCAGGCCTTGCACCAACAGGGTCCAGTTGCTGTCCGGTAATTCGCTGAAGCGGCTTTCACTGAAGGGGCCCCGGTGCAGCTGCCAGGGGGCACCGGCGTCATTTTCGATTACCAGACGGGACTCCACACCTTCTTCACAGGCCAGGCCCGCCAGTTCATTGGCATCTACCGGGCTGACCATATCCGGAATAGCCTGCCGGATCAGCAGGGGTTTTTTCTGCCAGTAGTCCTGCAGAAATTCCGCCACAGAAATGCCGCCCAGTAATTGCATAAGGTGTATCCGTTGTCGTTGAAAGTGGGAGTAGGGGGTAACGGCGAGGCCGGTGACCGGGACCGGCGCTAGCCGGCCCAGGTGGATTAGGCTTTGGCGTCATCAATGGCCAGGGCCTGGGCAGCGGCATTGCCCACATAGTTGTCAGGGCGCAGGGTGCGCAGTTCCTGGCGGGCCGCTTCCGGAATCTCCAGCTGCTCAATGAACTCCTGAATCAGCTCTGGCGTCATGGCCTTACCGCGGGTCAACTCTTTGAGTTTCTCGTAGGGCTTCTCAATGTTGTAGCGGCGCATCACCGTCTGGATCGGTTCCGCCAGCACTTCCCAGCTGTGGTCCAGGTCCTGCTGTAGTTTTGCCGGGTTGACTTCCAGTTTACTCAGGCCTTTCAGGCTGGCCTCGTAGGCAATCAGGCTGTGGGCAAAGCCGACACCCAGGTTGCGCAGTACGGTAGAGTCCGTCAGGTCACGCTGCCAGCGGGAAATGGGCAGTTTTGCCGCCAGGTGGTTGAGCAGGGCATTGGCAATACCCAGGTTACCCTCAGAGTTTTCAAAGTCGATGGGGTTCACTTTGTGGGGCATGGTAGAGGAGCCCACTTCCCCTTCCACGGTGCGCTGCTTGAAATAGCCCAGTGAGATATAGCCCCACAGGTCCCGGTCCAGGTCCATGAGCACGGTGTTAAAACGCGCGGTGGCGTCAAACAGCTCGGCAATATAATCATGGGGCTCTATCTGGGTGGTGTAGGGGTTCCAGTCCAGGCCCAGGGACTGGACAAAATTCTGCGCAATGGCTGCCCAGTCCAGTGACGGGTAGGCGGACAGGTGGGCGTTGTAGTTGCCTACCGCGCCATTGATCTTGCCCCGCAGGGGGGTCTCTCCCGCCAGTCTGCGCTGGCGGCGCAGCCGGTAGACCACATTGGCCAGCTCTTTGCCCACAGTGGTGGGGGAAGCGGTCTGGCCATGGGTACGGGACAGCATGGGCTGTTCCGCCAGCTCCCGGGCCAGGGTGCTGAGCTGGTCGCACAGGCTGTCCATGGCGGGCAGCAGGGCCTGATCCAGGCCTTCCCGCAACATCAGGCCGTGGGACAGGTTGTTAATGTCTTCGGAGGTGCAGGCAAAGTGAACAAACTCAGTGGCTGCCTGGAGTTCAGGCAGGCGCTCTGCCACGGCCGCGAACTGGTCCTTGATGAAGTACTCCACCGCCTTGACGTCATGGTTGGTGCGCCCTTCAATGGTCTTGATGGCCTCGGCGTCCTGCAGGCTGAAGTTGCTGACCATGGCGTCCAGAAAGGCATTGGCGGCGGGGGAGAATGGGGGCACTTCCAGAATGGCGGGTTGCTCCGCCAGCATCTGCAGCCAGCGCACCTCCACGGTGACCCGGCAGCGGATCAGGCCGTACTCACTGAAAATCTGCCGCAGTTTTTCCACCTTGCGGCCATAGCGGCCATCCACAGGTGAGATGGCGGTGAGAGCGGTCAGCTCCATGGTGTGTCCCCTTAAACGGTGGTGGTCTCAAGGGGGCGCATTATACATGAAAGTGCGGGTCAGTGGTCCAGGTTGCGGGCCAATGACTGAGCCTGTTCAACAATACGGCCACGGCCGAAGATCAGCTGCCAACGCCGGCCCCCCATCTGGCGCCAGAGTACCGCAGCGCGGATACCCGCCAGCAGCAGGGCACGGATGCGGGCCGCGTTTTCTTCCACCTTCAGGTGTTTTGGGTCACCGCTGACATTGATGCGCATGCGAAAGGTGCTGATGGTGTCGGTGTATATGCCCGCCAGATTGCGCATCACATTGTCGTGGGTGCTGCCATACAGCTCCAGTCCGGTGCGGGCCTGGTCAATACGCCCGGCAATGACATTCAGCATGTCCGGCTCCTTGCTCAGGTGCCGTTCCAGGTGAATCATGTTGAGGCCATAGCGCAGCACTTCAATATCCTTGCCTGCGGTCTGTTTAACCATGATACGGCTGATGGCCCGCAGCCCGTCGTGCAGCGCAGGCAGGTCGCCGAAAACGTCCAGGGCCTGGCCCGGGTTGGTATGGAACAGGGAGCGAACGGCTGTTTCCAGCAGGTGCTGGGGGCACTCCCCCTCATGGGCAATGCGGCGCACGGCATCTGCCGCCTGGAAAACCCCAGCCAGGGCGATGGTCTGTTCGGTCTTGGAATGAGACAACTGCTTATCCTTGTGGGGCGATACCTTGTGGGGTATCCCGGTAGGTGGTTTCAATAACGCCGCCGCCCAGGCAGACATCCCCCTGATAGAACACCACGGACTGCCCTGGTGTTACCGCCCGCTGCGGTTGGACAAAGACTACAGTGTAGCCGTCATCAGTGGCGCGCAGGGTGCAGGCCTGGTCTGGCTGGCGGTAGCGGGTTTTGGCGACGCAGTGCAGGGGCAGGGACGGTGCCCGCCCGGCAACCCAGTCAATACTGTGGCTGGTTAGGCCGCGGCTGAACAGCAGGGGATGGTCGCTGCCCTGGACGACGATTAGCCGGTTGTGGTCCAGGTCTTTTTCCGCCACATACCAGGGTTCATTGCCAAAGGCTGCCATGCCGCCGATTTTCAGCCCCTGGCGCTGGCCAATGGTGTGGTACATCAGGCCCTGGTGAGTGCCGATGACCTGGCCCTCGGGGGTAACAATGTCACCGGGTTGGGCCGGCAGGTAGGTCTGCAGGAAGTCGCTGAATTTACGCTCGCCAATAAAGCAGATACCAGTGCTGTCTTTCTTGTCATGGGTAATCAGGCCGGCGGCTTCTGCCATGGCCCTGACTTTGGGTTTTTCAATCTCACCCAGGGGGAACAGGGTGCGGGCAATACGGTCACCGGACACAGCATGTAAAAAATAGCTCTGGTCCTTATTATGATCGAGGCCCTTGAGCAGCTGGGCGCCATCGCTGGTCAGTCGGCGCCGGGCGTAGTGACCGGTAGCAATGTAATCTGCCCCCAGGGTGGTGGCATAATCCAGGAAAGCGCGGAATTTGATTTCCTTATTACACAGGATGTCCGGGTTAGGGGTTCGCCCCGCCTGGTATTCTGCCAGGAAATGTTCAAAAACCCGGTCCCAGTATTCGGCAGAGAAGCTGGCAGTGTGCAGGGTAATGCCGAGGGTATCTGCTACTGCCTGGGCATCTGCCAGATCATCCATGGCG
>REBR01000192.1 GCA_007692645.1 Halomonadaceae bacterium
TCTTTGGAGACGATTTCCTTGTTGGGGCGGTGGCCACAGCGCTTCTGGGCCACCTGATCTTCGATGTGGACGGCGGCGGCACCGGCCCGCTCCATCTCCTTGATGGTGCGGCCGATGTTGAAGGCGCCGCCCCAGCCGGTGTCGATATCCACCAGCAGGGGGACGTCGGTGGCGGCGGTAATGCGGCGGACGTCTTCAATCACGTCGTTCAGGCTGGTCATGCCCAGGTCCGGCAGGCCGTAGGAGGCATTGGCCACGCCGCCGCCGGAGAGGTAGATGGCCTGGTGGCCGACTTTCTCGGCCATCATGGCAGCGTAGGCGTTCACGGTGCCGACGATCTGCAGGGGCTTGTTGTCGGCCAGGGCTTTGCGGAAACGGGCACCGGGGCTCAGTGGCTTGCTCATAGGTCTCTCCTTGGAATGCATATTGGAATAGAAGGAAATGGGGTGGGGGTCATCACAGGGTGATATCCCCGTCTTTTAATCGGCTTTCAATGTTGTTGCGGGCAGCGCGGATGTGGCGCTGCATCAGAAACTGGGCCAGCTCCCCATCACCCAGGGCGATGGCCTCGGCAATGTGGCGGTGTTCTTTCAGGGCTTTTTGCGGGCGGCCGGGGGCGGTGCTGAAGCGGCAGCGGTAAAGGCGCAGCAGGTAGTAGAGGTCGCCCATGAGCATTTGCACCAGTTTCTGGTTCTGGCTGCCGGTGACGATGCAGAAGTGAAAATCGTAATCCCCTTCCGCCTGGAAATAGGCCAGGCCGTGGGCTTCGGCGACCATTTTTTCATGGCCATCCAGCAGGGCGTGCAGTTCCGCTACTTCTTTCTGGTTCATGCGCTCGGCGGCCTGCCGGGCTGCCAGGCCTTCCATGACTTCGCGGATGTGGTAAAGCTCGAGGAGTTCGTCGCCGCTGATGGAGACGACTCTCACCCCGGCGTGGGGCTTGCGCACCAGCAGTCCCCGAGACTCCAGGCGACCCAGGGCTTCCCGCAGGGGGCCGCGGGTGAGGTTGAAGCGGTCGCACAGCTCCACTTCCCCGATCTTCTCCCCCGGTGCCAGCTCGCCTTTAATAATAGCGGCCTGGAGAAACCGGAAGGCGTCATCGGCGCGGGTCTGGGAGGAGGTTTGGGTTGGTGAGCTGGCTTCGGGCATGTTTTGTTAACAATAAGCTGTGGAAGTGGGTAGAAATTACGCTTTTGTGGTCATATTGTCAACAATCTAAGCCTTGGGAGGGGCTGGGGGATGATCGCGGCTATAGCCGCTCCTACAGGGGCAGGCAGGGGCATGTGCTAGCACAATGATGTGTGGGAGAGGTCTTCTGTGGGAGCGGCCATGGCCGCGATTGGACCACGAGGGGCTGGAGGTTAATCGCGGCTATAGCCGCTCCCACAGGAGCTGCGCTCGCGGGGTTAAGTGCCAGCTTTATCAAGCCAGCTGTTTCAGGTGGGTATAATCCTGAATGCTCACTAACTGATCTGCTTCTGTCTGCTGCACCTTATAAAGATCCCAGCGCACCTGCAGGTTCAGCCAGGAGTCCGGAGACATAGCAAAAAAGCGCGCCAACCGAAGGGCGGTACTGGGAGTAATGCCCCGCTTCTGGTTCACCAATTCATTGATTCTCTGGTAAGGCACATGGATGGCATCCGCCAGCTCCCGCTGAGTGACTTCCATGGGCTGCAGGAATTCCTCGAGCAAAATCTCGCCGGGGTGCGCGGGCGCTCTGTGTGTGGGAATACGAACCATGGGGGTCACCTCAACATAACTTTGATCATACAAAGATCAGGTAGCATGATGTTCATGCTACGCCGGCCAGCCAGTTATTTCAGGTACCGTGGCCATAAAATGCCCGGTCACTTATCTCCAGACGAAAAAAAGCCCCGCACTTCAGTAAAGTACGGGGCTTTTCAGGGTATTGCTTGGTGGGTGGTGCAGGGATCGAACCTGCGACCCCAGGCGTGTGATGCCTGTGCTCTCCCAACTGAGCTAACCACCCGAATAATGGCGGAGCGGACGGGACTCGAACCCGCGACCCCCGGCGTGACAGGCCGGTATTCTAACCAACTGAACTACCGCTCCAAAACGGTCAACCTAAACACGCACAAGTAAATGGTGGGTGGTACTGGGTTCGAACCAGTGACCCTCGGCTTGTAAGGCCGATGCTCTCCCAACTGAGCTAACCACCCGATCAACTTGCTGCAATCAACTTCTTGCGGCTTAAGTAAGACGCGCATTTTAAGCATTTGCGCTGTGGTGTCAAATGTTTTTCCCCGACTTGTCGGATATAGACACCACCCGCAGCTTACGCCGGACCCCCTGGCGGTTCAAAGCGTCGACCCGGTGGCGCCGGTCAGTGGGTAGTGCTCCCTGGGCCAGGCGCTGGTTCCAGCCGTCCAGGGTGTCTGTGATCCGGTCCAGGCGCTCGTCCAGCCGGGACTGCAGCCGTGGCGCCAAACGCCCCCCCAGGCGGGTCAGGGTTTGCCGCAGGCGGCGGGTGACCGATACTGTGTCAGAATCCTTTTTCATGGGGCTTTCTCCCTCGCCCTGTCAGTTAATCAGGGTCATTGTTTCTTTTTTGTTAGTTTTGCCACAGTTTCACTGTGACACCACGAGTTATTCACACAACCGGTTCACTGGCCATTGGCACTGATTTGCTGGGCAAGCCGGTCCACCCGCTCACCCAGATCCGTAAAGCGCCGGGTTAATTGCCCCCGGGCGCTGTCTACAGAAGCCACCACTGGCTCCAGTTGGTCCAGCCGATCTGCCAGTGCCGCCAGCTCTCCTTCACTGGCGCCCCCATCCAGATCCCGCTCCAGGCGGTCTAGCCGGGCGGTCAGTTCTTCCAGGGCCAGGTCCCGGTCCCGGCCGGCACGGGTAAGGGTCTGCTCCAGAGCCTCTTTTTGTTCCGCCATCTGTTGCTGCAGGGCTTGCAGTTCCCCAGCCAGGCTCTCCCGCCCTTCTCTGAGGGTGTTCAGTTCCTGCTCCAGGGTGCCCAGCTTGCCGCTCTGGGTTTCGCTGGCGGCCAGGGCCTGGCTGGCCTGCTCCTGAGCCTCGCTGGCGGTGCCGGTGGCGCTGCCCAGGTCAGCCCTTAAGGCCTTTAGGGCTTCGGTATTCTCGGCAATGGCCGGGCGGTTGGTCTGGTGCACGGCCCAGAGCTTGCGCATTTCGCTATCCAGAAACACCAGCTGCTCCTGCATGGCGCTACCGGTTTCGCTCAGTTGCTGATCGGCCTGGGCCAGATCCCCCTCCAGCCGGGCGCTGTGCAGCCGGCTCTCGCTGATCCAGTTCTGGGCTTCCTGCAGATCCATGTTTATGGCCTGAATTTGCTGGCGCTGCTCCCACAGGTTCCAGCCACCGGTGGCGGCCACGGTAATCACCAGCAGTAACAGCAATACGCCTACCCGCCGGTTACTGCCCCCGGCTGGCGGCGGCGCGGGGCCGTTGCCGCCATTGCCACCGCTGCCACCGCCCTTGCCGGGCTTCTCCGGGCGCGGGGCTTTGCGGGGTTTTTTCCCGGGGGAGCCTTCCTGGCCGGCCTGGCGGTCAGCCAGTTCGTCCCGGTCCGGTGTCAATGATTCCATGCCCAACTCCTGTTGCATTTCATATAAGGGGCTCCTGTGGTCTGAGCAGAACAGGTATGATAACCCTGCCAGGGCACTGACTAAACTGCTGCGACAACTATATTAGCCGATGAAGCTGTTACCCATATTGGGGCTACGCCATAGAACAACCCTATGGCCACGATGCAGCAACCATTTGCACCCTGTAACCGCTGAACCTACAATGTGCGGTTTTCCCGGATGACGACCATGGCACAGCAAGAAACCACTAACACAGAACCCCGGGTTGGCCTGATTATGGGCTCCCGTTCCGACTGGCCCACCATGGAGCACGCCGCTCACATGCTGGAAAGCCTGGGGGTTCCCTATGAGACCCGGGTGGTCTCCGCTCACCGCACCCCAGACCTGCTGGTAGACTATGCCAAGCAGGCCAGTGGCCGCGGCTTGCAGGTGATTATTGCCGGTGCCGGTGGCGCTGCCCACCTGCCGGGCATGGTAGCGGCCCAGACCCCACTGCCGGTGCTGGGGGTGCCGGTTCAGTCCCGCACCCTGAACGGGCTCGACTCCCTGCTTTCTATTGTGCAGATGCCCGGTGGCGTACCCGTGGGTACCCTGGCCATTGGTAAGGCCGGGGCCCGTAATGCGGCTATACTGGCAGCTCAGATTCTGGGGTTGCAAGACCCACTTATATTGGCGGCTGTAGAGCAGTTCCGGGCGGAACAGACCCGCCTGGTGCTGGACAACCCCGACCCCAGGGACTGATACCGGGAACACTTCCAGACACAGACCGTCTATTAGCCACATGATTCAGAGGTAAATTATGCGCATCGGTATTCTCGGCGCCGGCCAGCTTGGCCGCATGCTGGCACTGGACGGTTACCCCCTGGGACAGCGTTTCACCCTGTACGATCCTTCCGGCAATCCCAGTGCCGGTGTGGGTGAAGTGATCCCTGACCAGGAAGGTTTCCGGCTCAAGGAATTCCTCGCCTCGGTGGACTGTGTCACCTACGAATTTGAACACCTGCCCTACCCCATGGTGGAGAAAATCGGCCAGCACAAGCCGGTGTACCCCCCTGCGGGGGCGTTACGGGTCTGCCAGAACCGCTCCCTGGAAAAGCAGCTGTTTCACTCTCTGGGTATTCCCACCGCCAAATTCCGGGTGGTGAATTCCGCCGCTGAGCTGGAAAACGCCGCCGCCACCCTGGGCTGCCCGGTGGTGGCCAAGTCCGTTACCGAAGGCTATGACGGTAAGGGCCAGGCGGTATT
>REBR01000091.1 GCA_007692645.1 Halomonadaceae bacterium
CGTTTTGCCGCTTATTCCCATACCCCGGTGATCAATGCCCTGACGGATGACTTCCACCCCTGTCAGTTGCTGGCGGATATGCAGACATTCCGGGAACACCGGGGGGACATTCGCGGCGCCAAAGTCGTCTGGGTGGGGGATGGCAACAACATGTGTAATTCCTATATCAACGCTGCCCTGCAGTTTGATTTCCAGCTCACCATTGCCTGCCCCGAAGGCTATAATCCCAATCAGGGACTGGTTGCTGCCAATGCCGACCGGGTGCAGGTTGTACGGGACCCCCGGGAAGCCGTCAAAGGTGCGGATCTGATTGTGACGGATGTGTGGGCCTCAATGGGCCAGGAAGAAGAGCAGGCACGGCGCATGGAAGCCTTTGCGAATTATCAGGTAAACAGCCAGCTTATGGGGCTCGCTCACAAAGACGCCCTGTTTATGCACTGCTTACCGGCACACCGGGGAGAGGAAATTTCTGCAGACATGCTGGACCACCCCCGCTCAGTGGTCTGGGACGAAGCAGAAAACCGGCTCCATGCCCAAAAGGCATTGCTGGAATTTTTGATTCTGGGGGTCTGAGCGCGCCCTTAAAAGGATGACGTCACCGGGTGCGGGTTACCCGGTCGATGGCGTCCAACCACCCCTGATAGGCTTTTTCACGGCTTCCTGGGGACATCGTCGGGGAAAAGCGGCGGTTACGCTGCCATTTACTGGCGATCTGATCCAGATCCGTAAACACCCCTACCTGTAATCCCGCCAGATAGGCCGCCCCTAATGCCGTGGTTTCGGTGATTTCCGGACGATCCACCTCCACGTTGAGCATATCCGCAAGCCACTGGATCAGCCAGTCGTTACCCACCATACCCCCATCTACCCTGAGGGTTTTCAAGGGAGCGCCATCATTCTGTATTGCCCGCACCAGGTCTTTGGTCTGGTAACACACGGACTGCAGACCCGCAGTCACGATCTCTGCGATCCCGCTATCCCGGGTCAGACCGGTAATGGCTCCCCGGGCATGGGGGTCCCAATAAGGCGCCCCCAGACCGGTAAACGCCGGCACCAGATAAACACTATTGTTGGACCCCACTTTCCGGGCCAGTTCTTCACTTTCCGCCGCATGACTGATCAGCCCCAGGCCGTCCCGTAGCCACTGAATAGCGGCCCCGGCAACAAAAATGCTGCCCTCCATGGCATAAGTCACCTTGCCGTCCAGACGGTAGGCCACGGTAGTCAGCAAACGGTTTTCAGAGCGCATCGCCTGGCTACCGGTGTTAAGCACTAAAAAACAGCCGGTGCCATAGGTACTCTTGGCCATACCCCGCTCGAAGCAGGCCTGGCCAAACAGAGCCGCCTGCTGGTCCCCTGCGATGCCACATACCGGCACCGCACTGCCCAGCAGTGAAGGGGCAGTGCTGCCAAAGTCTGCAGCGCTGTCATGGACTTCAGGCAGCAAACTGGCGGGCACCTGAAACAGCGCCAGCAGATCGTCATCCCAGCGCTGTTCGTGAATATTAAACAGGGCGGTACGGGAGGCATTGGTGGCGTCGGTGGCATGCACCCGGCCATCGGTCAGGCACCACAGCAGCCAGCTGTCCACGGTGCCAAAGGCCAGCTCACCCCGTTCGGCCCGCAGCCTTAAACCCTCCACATTATCCAGCATCCAGGCAATCTTTGTGGCGGAAAAATACGGGTCCAGTAACAGCCCTGTGCGCTCCACTACCAGGGCTTCATGGCCCTCCCGACGCAGTTTTTCACACAGAGGCGCAGTGCGCCGGTCTTGCCAGACAATGGCTTTATGCACCGGTTCACCACTGGCACGGTCCCACAGAATGCTGGTTTCCCGCTGATTGGTGATACCAATGGCAGCCAGGTCACTGGCCTGCAGGTTGGCATTGACCAGGGCCTGGCGGCATACCTCAAGGGTAGAGGACCAGATTTCAGCGGGGTCATGCTCCACCCAACCGTCATTGGGAAAATACTGGGGGAATTCCTGCTGGGCATCCGCCACCCGTTGACCGTCGCCGTCAAAGATAATTGCCCGGGTGCTGGTGGTGCCCTGATCAATAGCGAGAATGGCGCTCATGGCTTCCTCCTGCCATTAGGTTGGGTGCTGGGCCAGACCAGGCTGAAACAGGCGCCACCCAGCACCTCACTGCGCCCCACGAAAGCCTGACCTCCGTGCCAGTGAAGAATCCGCCTGACAATGGACAACCCCAGGCCATAACCTCCGGAACTCCGGGTGCGGCTGTCATCCAGGCGAGCAAACGCGGTGAATACCTTTTCCCACTCCTCTTCCGGCACCCCAGCCCCGTCGTCATGCACATCGACCCGGCAGGTCTCGCCGTCAAAGTGACAGTGTACCTGCACCTGCTGGCGGGCATAACGGGTGGCATTGCCCACCAGATTCTGAATGGCCCGGTGCAGGTACCGGGACTCTGCTTCGGTCTCAGGGTATGACAGGGAATCACCGGGAAACTGTGCACTGATGGTCAGATCTGGCTTGACGCTCTGCTGCTCTTTCACAACCTGCTGCACCAGCTTGACGGCATCAATGCGCTGTACGGAAAACACCGGCCCACCCTGCTCCAGGCGGGCATAGGTGAGAATCTCATCAATCAGTTCGTCCAGCTCCTGAATGTCCCGGTCAATACCCACCAGTTGCTTCTGTAGCATCTGCGGATCATCGCAATCCTCAATCATCTGCACCCCAAAGCGAATGCGGGCAACCGGGGTGCGCAACTCGTGGGAGACACCATGGATCATTTCACGTTGCACCATCACCAGCCGCTGTATATGTTCAGCCATGCGATTAAATGCCCCCCCCAGGCGTCCGGAAACTGACTGGCTACCAGCACTGACCCGAGCCTCCATTTCACCCCGGGCAATACGCCCCACCGCATTTTCAATGCTACGCAGCCGCTGATGCAGGTGAGACAGCATCAGGTACATTAACCCGGCGAGAGCGCCCGCTGCCGTCAGAAACAGCAGCAGTAACAGCCCCGGGGACCAGAAACTGAATGGTGGCGGTGAGGCTATTTCAATCAGTTGACCATCCGCCAATTGGGCGTAGTGCCGTGCCGGCGCGGTACTGGAGGGCTGATAATACGCGAGCCCCTGCTCTGCCAGGCGATCCTGTACGCCACTGTCGGGCAGCTGATCAGACCGGGTCAACGGACGCGCCAACATCCCCAGGGAGGAGCCCAGTGCCAGCAGGCCTTCTGGATCGTTCAGAGAGAGGTCCAGGCGGTTGATTTCCCAAACCAGCACCCGGGCAGTGATTTCACTCAGGTGGCGGTAAAAGTCCTGCAGGCGCAGCTCCAGCAAACCATCAGGAGCATAGGGGTAATACAGCAGGTGACCGTTACTGTCGGCCTTCGCCAGCAGCTGCCCATAAGACAGGCGCTCCTGGTCGACGTTATCCAGGGGAACATCGTGGTGGGAGACTGTGCGAAGTTCTGCAACCTGGGGCAGATCCGCCACCAGGCGGACTGCCTCAGGCCTTTGCGCCAGCCATGACATCAGGGGGCGGGGGGCGCTCTCGAGCCACGCCTGGTGGCGTACCTGGTTAAGGCCGGTAGCCATGGCGATGCACAGCACCGCCACCAACATCACCGCCAGTAGCACCAGTGCGTATACCCGCAGGTAGTAAGCGGTCAGGGGCATCAGTTTACCTTGGCCAGGCTCTTAAACTTCCTTGACGAAAAGATATCCCTTGCTGCGAACGGTCTTGATCCGCCGCGGGTGAACCGGATCGTCACCAATCTTGGGGCGAATACGGGAAACCCGCACATCAATGGATCTGTCCTGGCCATCGTATTCAATGCCCCGCAGGGAGGTAAAGATTTCCTCCCGGCTCAGCACCCGCCCGGCATTGCTGGCTAACAGCCAGAGCAGGTCAAATTCAGCACTGGTGAGGTCAATGCTCTCTTCCCCCAGCCAGGCCTCCCGCATGGACCTGTCCACAATCAGGTTATTGAAGGTCAGCCGGTCCGGGCCCGCGGGCTCATCCTGACTGCTACCTGAGGGGGTTCCATCACCGATACGCCGCAGCAAGGCCCGGATACGAGCCAACAGAACCCGTGGCCGAACCGGCTTACTCATGTAGTCATCCGCACCCATCTCAAGACCCAGCACCTGGTCCAGATCATCGGTACGGGCGGTGAGCATCAGAATGGGGCCATGATAGAAGGGCCTTACCCGGCGACAGATGGCAAGACCGTCTTCACCGGGCAACATCAGATCCAGCACAACCAGATCGGGCTTCTCGTTCTTGATGCGTTCAACCGCATGACCACCGTGGCCCTCCAGGGACACCACCAGGCCATTTTTCTCCAGGAAATCCCGGGTCAATTCTGCCAGTCGTTCATCATCTTCAACGATCAGTACACGGGCTGCTTCTGTAGTCTCTTGTTCCACGCCATCCATCTCTTTTTGTCAGTTGTGGGGCAGTACCGGGCGTGCTGCTGCTAACCATGGCTAACCTGAGACGCCCCGAACCAGCTCAAGTAACACAAGTATACATGCTGTAGCCGAATTGTCCTGAAATCAGCCATTTTTCCTCAGCACTGCCAAACAGCCCCTTACTGAAGGGGCATTTCCTGAGCGATTTCATCCTCGGAGGCCGGCCGAGATTCCAGGATTTCAAGCTCAAAATACAGGGTAAAACCTGCCAGGGGATGATTGGCGTCAATCACCACCTGATCCCCCTTGAGACTCACCACTTTCACGATCTGGGCATTCTCTCCGGTATTGGTCTGAAACTTCATCCCCTCTGCCAGATTATCCACGCCCTGGAACATGCTGCGGGGCATGGTACGCACCATGTCCTCCCGGTGTTCCCCATAGGCCAGTTCCGGGGGAATGGTGACCTCCAGACAGGCCCCCACCTCACGGCCAGCCACTGCCTTTTCGATGCCAGGCACTACCTGACCGGCACCACTGACGAAGTGCAGGGGCTCCGCCCCGTCGGAGCTGTCGATGATATCCCCTTCCCGATTCTTCAAACGGTAGGCAATGGTATAAACCCTGGCTTCAGTCACAATCAATTACTCTTGGTTAAAATACAGTTGGGCCCCGGGGGCCCTTATCCGGCGAGCGCCATGGTAACAGAGATGCCAGGGCGTCTCAGACAATCCAGGATTACGGTAATAATATCCCGGTCACCTGATCCTATTCAGCCAATCACCGGGTTAATCGTTCCCCAGAGACCACAACAACAGCTTCCGGTCCAGCTTCTGCCGCCAGCCCTGAGGGCTGGAGAGCTCCATTCGTGCCAGCAACGGTTTATGGCTGTCACCACTGTCGGAATGTCGCAATGCCCGCCACAGGGTTTTCACCATCCCCGTGCGGGTGGCTGTGGCTTGCTGCAGCCTTTTCAGGGCCCGGCCCAACACCAGCTCTTCGTCAGAAAACTCACAGCTGAACGGGAACGGCGGAAACAGCCGGTGATGGTTTCGGTAAGGCGCCAGAGCCTGCTCCACGGTGGCTGGGGTATTGTTGCGAAACGCGGGTGGCACTTTCCAGTGCCGGGGCACCTTGCCGGCCTTTTGTGCCTGACTCAGCAACTCCTGCTGGAAACGGGAATCAGCAATCTGAATCAGCTGCTGGTAAACATCCGCGTCCGACTTGCTACGCAGATCGGCGATACCGTATTCCGTGACCACAATGTCACGCAGGTGCCGGGGAATGGTGCAGTGATCATAGCTGAAACGGATATTTGATTGCGCTTTACCCCCACTCAGTCGGCTGGCTTTGAGACCGATAATGGAGCGGGCCCCGGGCAACTCATGGGCCATGGCCACAAAGTTGAACTGACCGCCGACCCCACTGACCACCCGGCCATCCCCGAGACCGTCAGAGACCGCCGCGCCTCCTAGAGTCTGCATCATGGCGGAGTTAATAAAACGGGCATGACTGCGCTGAGCTTGTTTCAGGGCCTGATTGCCCTGCTCATGGTCATACAGGTGATTAATGTAATTGACGCTGGTCATACTGAACCGCTCACGGTCCTGGGGACTTAAATCCCGTAGCCCCTGATAGAAGGCCCGGGGCCCCAGATAGAAGCCCCCGTGCATGTTGACACCCCCGGTGACTTCATTCCCCAGGGCATGCTCTGCCAGGGCTTCCCGTGCCTCTTTATCATCCAGATCAGGGGCCAGGGATACCGACTCCGTGGCCAGCTGCCCGCCCTTGAAAACACACTCCGGGCGCAGAAAACCAAACTGCTGCAGCCAGCGCACATCTCTGGCCCGCAGTGGCGAGCTGATCAGCCCATGATCCCGCAGGATATCCAGGCACCCCAGATCCAGTGCGCCACTGAAGTGCCCCTCATCCAGCAGCTTTTGCAGGGGTTGATCTGCCACTACCTGACGCTTGAGAACGCCGGCGTTATACAGCTGCAGAAAACCGTCCATCATCATTTCGCTACAGCCGTAGAGCCCCCGATCAAAGATATCGCTGCCCCCTGTCTCGGCTGCATGGGGGAATTTCTGCAGGACCCCGAGGTTGCGCGCCAGCTCTTTGTACAGGCCGTTATTGCGGTGCCGGAAAAGCAGGTTATACACCACTGATGAGCCCAGGGAACCGATACCCAGCTGCAGGGTGCCGGCATCTTTGACCAGCAGACTGCTGTAAAAACCCACCAGGTAGTCAGCAGACTCGATGGCCATTTCCGGTACCGAAAAAAGCGGGTGGTAGTGTTTTGGCTGGTCATAAATCAGGTCAAACTGGTCTTCCCCCAGAGCCGCAGTATTACCCATCCAGGGCAGCTGGTCGTTCACCTCAACAGCGATCACCAATGGGGTGCCCTGCTCCAGAGAGCTGGCCCGCAGCATCGGCAGCAGGTCCAGTGACAGGTCAGGATTGCAACTCAGGCTCAAACGCCCCATCCCCTCCGGGTCCGGCGCCACCATCTGGGCCACCACATTGACACCAGTGGCCAACAGATCCCGGGCCGCATGGGTATAATTGGAGCAGATGTACTGCTGCTGTTGGTAACTGTCACCCAGGCGGCTACCAGCGAGGAAAAAGAACTCAGACACCCGCACATTGTCCGGCAACTGTTTGAGACTGGTGTCCCGGGCATAATGCAACTCCGGCACCCCGTCATAGACGCGATCCAGAAACGGTTGTAAAAACCGTTTCTCCAGTGACTTCCCCGGCTTCGGCGCTTCCAGGGACAGGGCGGTGACGATGTGCAATTGAATACTTGGGTCTTTACAGGCCCGGTCATACAGCCCATTGGCCAGGTGTACCGCTTTCCCCAGCCCCAATGGCAGGCCCAGGCAGATATCCTTGCCCACCTGCTCAATGATCTGGTCGACACACCGGTCGATTTGCGTCAGCCGCTGGGGCCTGGAAGGGGGCTGTGTCGAAGACCCCCGTGATTGTGCGGATGCCTGCACCATGTAACTCTCCTATGGCCAACATATTCTGGCCTGTGGGCAAATATGTGCTCGATTAGTCGGAGCGGGTTGCCAGCCAGTCGGCAGACAGGGCCCAGGTGTTGGCCGGTGCCCGACTACCGGCAAAAACCCCGGCGTGGCCGCCGGGAACCACGTGGAATTCCTTGTCCCGTGAGGACACAATGTCCATAACGTGACGGGCGCTTGCCACCTTTACCAGCTTGTCGTCAGCCCCGGCAAAAGCCAGCAGGGCACACTGGATTCCGGCAAATTCCGCCTGCTGGTCTCCCAGGCGCATACGCCCCCGGGCCATACGGTTGTTCAGGGCCATATGCACCACCATTCCCTTAATGGTCTCACCCGGGTAATCCACCATCTTGCCAAACCACTGCCCCACCGTAGTGTGCACAGTGACATATTCCCGGTCCCAGTAATTCACCAGTAATTCCAGATAACTCACCATGGAGCCGATGGGGCTGGTCAAACGAAAAGCCAGCACATTCAGCCAACCTGGCACGTGCATAAACCGTGCTGGCAGATCCAGCAAGGAGATATTCAGCAACTGACCCACAATGCGCGCCGGCCGGTACACCAGTGACAATACCCTGCCTGCCACACCAGACTGATGCATATCCACCGGGCTGGCGATGGAGACAATATTGCGGATATGGGGGTCCTGGGACACTGCTGCATACATCAGGCTTAACAGCCCTCCCATGCAGTAGGCATACAGGGTCAGCTCCTGCTCGCCGCTGTCTTCCCGGATCGCCTCCAGGGCCGAGGGCAGCCACTCCAGCACATAGGTCTCCAGGGACACATCGCTGTGCTCAGCAGTCACCTCCCCCCAGTCCACCAGATACACATCATAGCCACGGGCAAGCAGGAAGCGCACCAAAGAGCGCTGGGGCAGCAGATCAAAAATAATGCTGGTGGCCGCCAGGGGCGGCACCAGTACCACCGGGGTGCGGTGGCGCTGGCGATTAACCCCCTCCCAGGCGTCTCCCACCAGAATCTCATCTTCTTCCAGTGGCAGGTAGTGACGAACGCTCATCAGACGATCACTGTGAATCTCCCTATAGGGGGTCTGATTGGAGACAATAAAATTGTCCGTGAACAAGCGTTTCTCTACGGCATTGATCAGACTCCAGAAAGCCCGCTCCGTGAGGGTCGGCTGTTGTTTCTTGGGGGCTGGTACAGTCACAGGCGACTCCGTCTGTACAACTTCGGTTCAGGGGCAGGGATAGGTATAACGCTGGTGGATCGCCTCAATGGCAGCCAGCACTTCCTCGCTCAGTACCAGCTCGGCACTGGCAATGTTTTCAGACAACTGCTCCAGGGTGGTGGCACCAATAATGTTACTGGTGACAAAAGGGCGGCTGTTGACGTAAGCCAGGGCCATTTGCGCCGGCGTCAGGTCGTGGGCCAGGGCCAGATCCACATAGGCCGCCGTAGCCTCCTGAGCATGTTCCGAGGTGTAGCGGCTGAAGCGCTGGTATAACGACAGGCGTGACCCTGCCGGCGCCTGCCCCCCCAGGTATTTTCCGCTCAGCACACCAAAGCCCAGTGGCGAGTAGGCCAACAAACCGGTCTGTTCCCGGCAGGCCACTTCCCCCAGGCCGGTCTCAAAGGAACGGTTCAGCAGACTGTACGGGTTCTGGATCGACACCGGCCGGGCCCAGCCCTGTTGTTGCGCCAGTTGCAGGTAATGCATGGTGCCCCAGGCCGTCTCATTGGAGAGCCCCACATGGCGCACTTTGCCCGCCTCAACCAGCTCATTGAGGGCCGAGAGGGTCTCTTCAATGGGCACCGCATCACTATCATCTTCAGGCTGAAAGCCCAGCTTGCCGAAAAAATTGCTTTTTCGTTCCGGCCAATGCACCTGGTACAGATCCATATAGTCCGTCTGCAGCCGGCTGAGGCTGTCATCCGCTGCCTGCAGAATCTGTTGCCGGTGCAGGCGGGGGCCGCCGCGAATATAGTCCATGCTGCCAGGACCGGTGACCTTGCTGGCAATCACCAGGCGGTCACGACGGCCTCGGGATTTCAGCCAGTTACCCAGATATTGCTCGGTCAGACCCTGGGTGTCGGCTTTCGGGGGCACCGGGTACATTTCCGCGGCATCAATGAAATTGATACCCCCATCCATCGCCAGATCCAGCTGGGCGAAGGCTTCCTGCTGCGTATTCTGCTCCCCCCAGGTCATGGTGCCGAGGCAGATCTGGCTGACTCTCAGGTCGCTTCGGCCCAAAGGTCGCTTATCCATGCAAATCTCCTGTGGTGGTGAATGAATAGGGAGCATGTATTGCAACAAATGCTACGGTATCTGGCCCCCCTGAACCAGATTGACGGAGCCTGTCACGGAAACGTCATAAAACTATCACAAAGCGGTCAAGCTTCACTGCCACTGTGGATAACATGACAGGTAAACAGTTATTGCACAGATCGCCAGCGGAGAAAACCCAAATGGCCCAGAGCCCTGCCCGCATTGCCATCGTTACGGAAACCTTTGCCCCAGAGGTGAACGGTGTCGCTAACACCCTGAAACACCTGTGCATGGGACTGATGGCAGCGGGACACACACTGGATCTGGTGCGCCCAAGACAACAGGGGGAGCCTGCTGAGGGTCACCCCTCGCTCACCAGCCACTGCCTGGTCACCCGGGGACTGCCATTACCAGGCTACCCGGATCTGCGTTTTGGCCTGCCCGCCAGCAGACAGCTGCGGGCCCGCTGGCAGTCCCGGCGACCGGACGCGGTGTATATCGCCACTCAGGGCCCCCTGGGCTGGTCCGCCCTGAAAGTCGCCCGTGCTCTGAAAATCCCGGTGACCACGGGCTTTCATACCAACTTCCAGCAATACAGCCGGTTTTACCGGGCCGGTTTTCTGGAATCACTGATCCGGCGTTATCTGGTGAATTTCCATAACCGCAGCCAGCGCACCCTGGTGCCCACCCGGTCTATGCAACAGACACTGAAGGACTGGGGCATTCGCCAGGTCGGTCTGTGGAGTCGCGGGGTGGACTGTCAGCAGTTTTCTCCCTGGCATCGCAGTGATGACCTGCGCCGGCCCTGGAGGCTCCAGGAAGGCGGCCTGGCGGTTATTTATGTGGGCCGCCTGGCTGCGGAGAAGAATCTGTCCCTGGCAGTGGCCAGCTTTGAGCGCCTGCAGGCTATTCACCGTAATGCCCGCTTTATTCTGGTGGGGGACGGCCCCCTGCGCCAGGGCCTGCAAGCCCGTCATCCGGACTACCTGTTTGCCGGCATGCAAACCGGCAGCGCCCTGGCGACTTATTACGCCAGTGGCGACATTTTCCTGTTCCCCAGCCAATCCGACACCTTTGGCAATGTGGTAACCGAGGCCATGGCCAGCGGGCTGGGAGTGGTGGCCTTCGATGATGCGGCAGCCCGGGAACATATTCACAGCGGTAGTAATGGTCTCAAAGTGCCCCTCCATGACAGCGAAGGCTTTATTCACGCAGCCATGCGCCTGGCAGACCAGCCCTCTCTGCTACAGCGGGTGCGCCAGGGTGCCCGCCAGACTGCCCTGACACTGGACTGGCAAGACGTGACCGACAGTTTTGCCAGACAATTGCTGACACCCCCACCGGAGGCCCGTCGCCATGGCACAAAGCAAAGCATCCCGCTTGTTTGATCGCATTGATCAATGGGAATTCCAGCTCTGTCGCAACAGTAACCAGGCGCTGCGCTACCCTTTTGTCAGGGGTTATCTGCGCACGGTAAGCCGACTGGGCGATGGCTGGTTATGGTATGGGGTCATTGCCCTGATTGCCCTGCACGGGGAACCTGACAGCCAGGCCCTGGCCATGACCCTCACCGCCACCGGGCTGACCTGTACCCTGCTGTACAAGACCCTGAAACACAGGTTGGTGCGTGAGCGCCCCTTTATTTCATTCCCCGGCATCCAGTGTGCCATTGCCCCCCTGGACCGATACAGCTTCCCCTCCGGCCATACCCTTCACGCCGTGGGTTTCAACAGCCTGTTATTGCTGGCGCTGCCCATAGTGGGGTTAATCCTGCTGCCCTTCACCTTCAGCGTCATGGCCAGCCGGGTGGTCCTGGGACTGCACTACCCCTCCGATGTGGTGGCTGGCGCTGTGATTGGACTGATCATCGGCGTTATCGCCTGGCTGACGCTGCCGCAAATGGTTCAGTGGCTGCTGCTGATCGTTGAACAGGGATAACTGCTGGCCAGCAGGCCTCACTGGTTCACTCAGGCGTACCCCTAGTCCCAGCAGACGCACGCCACGCTGTTCCTGCTCGGCGTACAGGTAATCCAGCAGGGGGGCAAAATCCGCTTCCCCGGGCAAGCCTGCCTGCTGCCAGCCAGCTTCCCGTGTATGGGTAGAAAAATCCGCGAACCGCAGCTTTACAAACAGCTTGGCGAAAGGGGTGCTGCCATCCAGGGATTTGCGCCCAAGGCGCTGGTGCAACTCCTCCGCCAGGGCAGGCAGGCGTTCATGACAAGCCCCCCTCCCCGGCAGGTTATGGCTGAAGGTGCGCTCCACACTCATGGACTTGCGGGGCCGGCTGACCACCACGGGGCGTTCATCCTGGCCCCAGGACAGTTCATACAGCCGCTGGCCATGGCGGCCGAAGCGCTCCATCAGGGCCGCACAACTCCATTGCCGCAGGTCGCTACAGGTGTGAATGCCCAGGTCATGGAGTTTGGCCGCAGTCACCTTGCCGACTCCGTGCAGCTTGGCCACCGGCAGTGGCAACAGGAAAGCCTCTACCTGGTCAGGGCGTATCACACAAAGGCCATCGGGCTTTTGCCAGTCACTGGCAATTTTGGCGAGAAATTTATTGGGAGCGACACCGGCGGAGATGGTGATGCCCAGTTCCAGCGCCACCAGACGGCGAATTTCCTGGGCAATCAGGGTGGCGCTGCCCTGGAATTGTGTTGTTTTTGTCACGTCCAGGAAAGCTTCATCCAGGGACAAGGGTTCTACCAGAGGGCTGAAACGGTGGAAGATGGCCTGCATATCCCGGGAAACCGACTGATAGGTTGTCATGTTTGTGGGCAGAATAATTAACTGGGGGCAGCGCTGGCGGGCTTCCGCCATAGGCATGGCGGAGCGAATGCCGTAAGCTCGCGCTGGGTAATTACAGGTGGTAACCACCCCCCGGCCACTGGCAGCACCGATAGCCAAAGGCTGCTCACGCAGCTCCGGGCGGGAACGCATTTCCACCGCGGCATAGAAACAATCGGCGTCACAGTGGATAATCTTACGCTGCATGACAGAGTCTGGCTCCACCCAGGAAGCTGTTACTGACCCAGGCATGAAACACGCAACTGGGGCCTGTATACAATTACAGGCTTGTATCTTAAAACAAGAACCTGAGAATGTCAGTTCCCGGCGATGATCGAATGATAAAGGATAACCCTATGACGGATGCCGATGTACCGGCACAAACCCGGACAACCTGCTTCGAGCTGAAGGGGGGTATGCTGACACTGACCCTGCTGGAGTTGCACTACTTCGATCTGGACGCGTTTGAAACCACCCTGCGGGAAAAAATACGTCAGGCACCGGGCTTTTTCCGGGACCTGCCCTTGGTGATCAGCCTGGATAAATACCAGCGTCCCGCCGCTGAACTGGATTTTTTCCAGATGATCGGCTGTTGTCGCCGCCACTCCATTCAGGTGGCGGCGGTGCGGGGCGGCGATGAGGACGTAAAACGTCTGGCCCGTAACGCCTCCCTGGCCTGGCTACCGTCCCATGCCGCTAAAAACGCCTCTGCTGAAGCGGTGCCGCCAGCGGCGCAAGACCATGACCAGGCCCCTGCAGCAGTGGCAGTTGAACTGCCCCAGACACAGGTGCCAGAGGCCCCAGCCAGCACCAGCGGATCCGCCACTGCCGCCCGGGTCATTACCCAGCCGGTGCGCTCCGGTCAGCAGATCTACGCCCCGGAGGGGGACCTGATCATTATGGCCCCTGTGGGTGCCGGGGCTGAGGTACTGGCTGCGGGCCATGTACATGTCTACGGCCCACTGCGAGGCCGGGCGTTGGCGGGGGTGCATGGGGATGTCAATGCGCGCATTTTCTGCCAGTCTCTGGAAGCAGAGCTTGTGTCCGTGGCTGGACACTATAAAATCTCCGAAGATCTTCAGGGCAGTTGCTGGAAAAGACCTACAGAGGTCGGGTTCAGGAATAATGAACTCAGCGTCAGGCCACTGGACTGATTACGGATAAACAGATTCATCCATCGGCATACAGGACGACACTCTTGGCTAAAATCATAGTTGTGACCTCTGGCAAAGGCGGTGTGGGCAAGACCACTACCAGCGCTTCCATCAGTACCGGTCTGGCGAAACGGGGCTTGCGCACCGTGGTAATTGATTTCGATGTGGGCCTGCGGAACCTGGACCTGATCATGAACTGCGAACGACGGGTGGTGTATGACTTCGTCAACGTGATTCAGGGGGAAGCCACCCTCAATCAGGCCCTGATCCGTGATAAGCGGGTAGAGAATCTCTACATTTTGCCCGCCTCCCAGACCCGGGATAAAGAAGCCCTGACCAAGGAAGGGGTGGAAAAAGTCCTGAATCAGCTGGCAGAACAGTTTGATTACATCATCTGTGACTCCCCAGCCGGCATTGAGCACGGGGCCCTGATGGCACTTTATTTTGCCGATGAAGCCGTAGTAGTTACTAACCCGGAAGTCTCTTCCGTACGTGACTCAGACCGTATTCTTGGCATCCTGCAGAGCAAGTCCCGTCGCTCTGAACTGGGCCTGGACCCGGTCAAGGAACACCTGTTGCTGACTCGCTATAATCCGGAGCGGGTGGAGCGGGGTGAAATGCTCTCCATTGAAGACGTGAATGATATCCTCAGCATTCCGTTGTTGGGTTGCATCCCTGAATCCATGGCGGTACTCAATGCCTCCAACTCGGGGGTACCAGTGATTCTGGATGAAGAAAGCACCGCAGGTCAGGCCTACGACGACGCCGTAGCACGCCTCTTGGGCGAGGAACGGGAATTGCGTTTTCTCGATCTGCAGAAGAAAGGCATCTTCAAACGCATGTTCGGGGGTTGAACTACCATGAGCTTTTTTGACTACTTCCGTAACAAAAAGGGGCCTAACACCGCCTCTATTGCCAAGGAACGGCTACAGATAATTGTGGCCCATGAACGCAACACCCGGGGCCAGCCGGACTACCTGCCGCAACTGCAGCAGGAACTGCTGGACGTCATTCGCAAATACGTGGCCATTCAGGATGATCAGGTCCAGGTTCAGCTAGACAAGAACGACAGCTGTTCCGTACTGGAGCTCAACGTCACCCTGCCAGACAAAGTCTGACCACCGCCGGGCACAGGGTGCCCGGCTGCAACTACAGGGTTTCCCATGCGCCAGCACCCAATCCCCTTGCTGCTGTGTTTTATATTCCTGGCACCGCCTCTGCAGGCTGCTGTGCCTACCGATGACGAAAACTGGACGGTACGCAAAGACGAGGACGGAGTGCGCATTGCCACTCGCTCCATGGATGACTCCTCCTTTGACGCCTTCCGTGCGGAGACTGAACTGGACTCCCCCATGGCCAGCCTGCTGGCAGTAATGGGGGAACCGGAATCCTGCCTACGCTGGGTGCATACCTGCATTGAGGCCCGGGCACTGGGCAACGGCGACTTCCACCACCGTTATGCCTACTCCGTTAATGCCCTGCCCTGGCCTGCCAGTAACCGGGATTACGTGGTGCGCATTACCACCGAAGGCGACCAGCAGGAAGTCATTATCACCATGGAAGCGGTGTCCGGCATGGAGCCGGAACAACGTGGCCTGGTTCGCATTGAACACTCTTTCAGCATTTACCGCATCACTCCCCTCGATGATGAACGCACGGCCATTGCCTGGTTTCAGCATACGGAACCCGGCGGTTCACTGCCTGGCTGGCTGGTCAACCGCATGACCACCGACCTGCCCTATCGCTCACTGCTCAATCTGCGCGATGAAGTGCAAAAAACCCGCTACCGCAACTACCGCATACAGTATGATGATAATGGTCAGATAACTGGCCTGGAGCGGGATGCCGAAGACGATTAGATGACCAGCAGCACGCTTGCTGAAAAAACCGGTGGCCACTTGCAACGCCGCCATATGGCCATCTATTGTGACCACAACGCTCCGGGTGTTTGCCCAGCCATTTTTTGCCACCAGGACTCACCATGACCATCACCGCCACCGACATCATGACCCCCAGCGTCAAGGCAGTCCCCCAGGGCTGGACCATGCAGCAATTGACACGCTTTCTCACGGAACATGAAATTACTGGCAGCCCGGTATGTGACGAAGAGGAGCGTATTATTGGTATCGTCACCCTGAAAGATGTGGCGGAATTTCACTGGAACCAGGTAAGTCCTGAGAACGAGCAGCGCCTGTCTGATGAAGACCGTAAGGAAGTCCGCCGCCTGCGCCACTTCCTGTTCGAAGGGCTGGCCCAGATGCCGGTGGAAGTACGGGACATCATGACTCCCATGATCATGGCTGTGGATGAACACTGCCCGGTGCAGGATGTGGCCAATACCATGATGGATAAGCACCTGCACCGGATTTTCGTTAAACGGGGTCAGGACATTATCGGCATTATCACCACCTATGACATGCTGCGTATTATAGCCGATCCGGACATGATCCGCCGCTGCCTGCCGGCCTCCTGAAAACGGCTACACTGATAACAGGCGTGACAGTTGCAAAGGTTCCACCAGCATCCGGTCTGCTCATGTCGGGCATTCGATAACAGAGAGGTGACACATCTATGGCACGGGAATCCCGGTCGAAAACCAAGATGTTTGTTCTGGACACCAACGTTCTGATCCACGACCCCACGGCCCTGCTGAATTTCGAAGAACACGATGTGGTCATACCCATGACGGTTCTGGAGGAACTGGACGCCCTCAAAACCGGCAAACAGGCAGTGGCTGCCGACTGCCGCCAGGCCATCCGCAGCATCGACAAACTGCTGGGGGATGCCACCCCTAAACAGATTGAACAGGGTGTGCCCATTCTACGGGGTGAGCATGATGAACCCCGGGGCACCCTCTCGATTCTGATGGCCTCCGACAAACAGCAAAACCATCATCTACCGGATTCCCTGAACGATAACCGCATTATCAATATGCTGGCGGATCTGCAGACCCGGCGCCGGGATCAGTCCATTATCCTGGTGAGTAAAGACATCAATATGCGCCTGAAAGCCCGTGGCTTTGGGGTTGAGGCAGAAGACTACCAGACCGACCAGCTGGTGGATGACATCAACCTGCTGCCCAGCGGCTACCATCATCATCCGGGCTCTTTCTGGGACCCCATCGCCAAAGTCGAGACCATTCAGCGGGCGGGGCTGACCGAGCACCTGCTGCCCCGGGAGGGTGACCTGGCGGACTACAACCTGAATGAATTTATTCTCGATGATCAGGGTTTTGTAGGCAGGATTAATGAGGTGGAAGAGGACCGCCTGGTACTGGCGGATTTCTCCCAGGATGACCTGATGCGTCAACAGGTCTGGGGCCTGACGCCCCGGGACATCTACCAGGCCATGGCCCTGCAGTTGCTGATGGACCCGGAAATTCATCTGGTGAACCTCACCGGCTCCGCCGGTTCCGGCAAAACCATCCTGGCTCTTGCCGCGGCCATTGAAATGACCGTGGCCAGCAAACGCTACAAGCGCATTATCGCCACCCGTAGCACCCAGGGTCTGGATGAGGACATTGGCTTTCTGCCCGGCACCGAGGCGGAAAAAATGGAACCCTGGCTGGGGGCCATTGTGGATAATCTGGAAGCCCTCCATGAAGACGACGAGAACATGCATTCCAGTGTCGACTACATCCTCAGCAAGGTACCGTTGCACTTCAAATCCCTGAACTACATTCGTGGGCGCAGCTTTCAGCACAGCATGATTATTATCGATGAGTGCCAGAACCTGACCCCACACCAGATCAAAACCATCATTACCCGGGCCGGAAATGGCAGCAAAGTGGTCTGTCTGGGCAATCTGTCTCAGATCGACACCGCTTACCTCAGCCCGTTAAGCTCTGGCCTCACCTACATGACGGAACGCTTCAAGGGCTTCCGCCATGGGGGCCATATCCATTTGCAGGGCGTTCCCCGCTCCGCCCTGGCGGAATACGCTGAAGCCCACCTGTAATTTTCCCGGCCCGGGTGTTACCGGGCCGCCTTTCACTGCCTTCCCCCTGACCAGAAAAACCTGCAGACGGAAGAAGGGGTTGATCATAAAAATTCCACCCCTGCATTGTTAGCGAACTATTACTTACCCTTAAAGGCCCTTTAACATGGTGTTTTTGTAATCACACCCTGAGATTACCGTCAAGGTTTACTAGCCCTGTAGCTGCAATACTGAGAACCAGGTAATAAGCAAATAAGTCAGTACGGGTCAGGAGAAACAGCTATGAGCAAAGGAATGCTTAACTCAATGATGGCGGCATGGGCCTTTAATATTGCGCTAGTGCTGCTCGCAAACCCTCTGGCAGTTGCAGACACTGAATGGGAGACGGTCAAGCGTGCTTCAGAACGTGGTGAAGTGGCCACCTATGCGCGCCCGGTATCGGGCAGTCCCGTGAATCAGTTTAAAGGCGTTATGGAGGTTCCCTACTCCATGCTCAGCGCCATCGCCGTAATCAGTGATGTGCCCAATTTCAAGAACTGGATCTTCAATTGCCAGGGGGCGGAAAAACGCCCGGAAGAATGGGGTAATGAGTATATCCATATCCGCATTGATGGGCCCTGGCCCAGCCGCGACCGGGACATACTGGTCAGCACCCATTATTCCCAGGACCCTGAAACCCACATTGTCACGGTGCATACCCAAAAAGCCGGGGGGATTCTTAAGCACCAGGAGGGCTATGTGCGTATGACCCACCTGGACAACTATTTTTTCGTGGAACCCCTCGACGACGGCTGGACCCGGATCACCTTTGAAACCCTGGTCAACATTGGCGGTAGAATTCCCTCCTGGCTGTCCAATATGGTCTCTACCCGCGCCCCCCTGCAGACCCTGGAAGGCCTGAAGGCACAAATGGCACGGGACAAATACCGCCATGCTACCACTGACATGCTACCGCCCCTGCCCGGGGATCCGGACATTCGCTTTGTGGAGACAGAGCTGGCTCAGGAGTAACCCCTCCCGGGGGGCTTAAACCCTGGTAATAGAAGCGGGGCCATTGAATTTTGCCCTTACCCCAGTGTCTCCAGTGAGAGCCAGCAGGGACTGCACTCCCCTGCTACTCACTGGAGGAGCCGGGCCTATGGGAAAGCAGAATGTCTTTGTGGTGGGATTGGACGCCTTTAATCAGGCCTTACTGGAGCAACTGCGGGGCGCAGAAAGGCTGACCTTCCGACCATTGCTGGACATCAACAGCGTGGTACATACCCGGGATTATGATATCCCTCAGCTGCTACAACAGGCCCGGGGTCAACTGGATGCCTTCCCCGGCACCATCGATGCCATTGTCGGTTACTGGGACTTTCCCACCAGCACCATACTGCCGGTACTGCGACAGCAGTACCAGCTTCCAGGCCCCAGCCTGGAAAGCGTATTGCGCTGTGAACACAAGTACTGGGCCCGGCTGGAACAACAACAGGTGGCGCCCCAAGAGACCCCCGCCTTTGCCCCTGTCAATCCTTTTACCGGGGACCAGCAACCGCCCCCGCTACCCTTTCCATTCTGGATTAAGCCGGTTCGGGCCCATTCTTCCCAGCTGGGATATCGGGTCAACACCATGGACGACTATCATCATGCCCTGGGGTGCATCCGGGACGGTATCCATATGTTCGCCGTGCCCTTTAACACCCTGCTGGCCAAGGCCCAGCTACCGGAAGAAATTATTCGTATCGACGGCTGGCACTGTATCGCCGAGGAAATCATTTCCCAGGGCCGCCAGTGCACCATTGAAGGCTATATGCTGAACGGTGAGGTGACCATTTATGGGGTTGTGGACTCCCTGCGGGAAGGTGTGGCTCACTCTTCCTTCTCACGTTACCAGTACCCCTCATCCCTGCCCCAGGGGGTGCAGGACACCATGATGAATGACGCCCAGCGCTTTCTGCAGCAGGTGGGCTTTGATAACTCCCCCTTCAACATTGAGTTCTATTACCACGATGACAGGGAACAGCTGTGGATGCTGGAGGTAAACACCCGTTGCTCAAAATCACACAGCCCGCTGTTTGCCATGGTGGACGGTGCCTCCAACCTGCAGGCCATGGTGGATGTGGCCCTGGGGCACCCGCCGGATTTTCCGCCCCAAGGCGGTCCCTGCCAGGTGGCCGGTAAATTTATGCTGCGGGAAACCCAGGATGCTCTGGTGGAACGGGTACCCACCCTGACCGAGGTACACCGCCTGGAAGCCAACATGCAGCACTGCCTGATCCAGATCGAGCCCCTGCAAGGGCAGCGTCTGAGCGAGATGCTGCACCAGGACAGCTACAGCTATGAAGTGGCTACCCTGTTTATTGGCGGGGAGTCTGCCGAGGATATCGAGGCCAAGGCAGAAAGCATCAAACAACAACTGCATTTCCGCTTCAGCCCCTGAACTACCCGGGCACTCCGCTGGTAAAAAAGAACACCATTAGCAGGTAAAGCTGTGTTGCTCACCACTGGCCTGATCCAGGTACTGGATGCGGGCGGTGTTGAAATTCAGGTCCACAAACAGATGGCAGTAAGCCTCACCATGCCGCCAGGCCATAGCGACACTGGAACTGTTGGAATAATTCAGTTCAAAGTGTCCCTGAAAAGCCGGGTAGTTGGAACGAAATGTCATCAGGGCCAAAAGCCGCTGCACTACCGGCTGCCCCATGGCCTCATCCGCTTCCTGGCGGCTGTAAAAGTGGCGATTAATGTCCCTGGCCTCTCCCGTGGCCTCCAGCAGTTCCTGGTCATTGCACCCCGCCAGCAGGCCTACGTAATACACCTGGGGTATGCCCGGGGTGAAAAACTGGATGGCCCGGGCGG
>REBR01000142.1 GCA_007692645.1 Halomonadaceae bacterium
AATCTGCTTGACCCGGATATTATTGTGCTGGGGGGCGGTGTGTCACAACTGGCCAGCCTTTACCAGGAACTTCCCCGGCGGCTTCCCGCCTATGTATTTTCTGACTGCTTTAACACCCCCATAGTCCCCGCACTCCATGGGGACGCCAGCGGCGTTCGTGGTGCCGCCTGGCTTTGGCCCGTATGAAGAATTTCTACCACAACCGCGGTCTTACCGGGGGCAAGTCATTATCCTTTATGGTCCCCAGGGAGCTCCAGCATGTGCGGACGCTTTGCAAAATTCAGCGACAATGAGGCCATCGCTCGAAGTTACTTTCAGCGGCCCCTGGCAGGCCCCCAGGGGCAGACCGGCTATAACCTGCCGCCAGGCACTGACATCGACGCCAGTCTGCTGGCAGCGGTGGAGCTTGCAGACACAGTGGTGAAAGGTCACTGAACGGACTGGCCCGCTAGCCGGCAAACAATGCCAGCATTTTCTCACAGGTTGGCTGACGCACCACGCCCTTCTCGGTCACGATAACATCCACCAGATCTGCGGGAGTAACATCGAACACCGGGTTGTAGGTCACCACTCCTGCTGGAGCAATGGAGTGGCCCGCCACCTGAGTCAGTTCGGTATCTTCCCGCTCTTCAATCACAATCTCGCTGCCCCTGGCAGTGGCCATATCCACCGTGGCAGAGTGGGCCACCACCATAAACCGCACACCGTGGTGACGGGCCAGGATCGCCAGGCCATAGGTGCCGATCTTGTTTGCCACGTCGCCGTTGGCGGTGATGCGGTCCGCTCCGACGATCACCCATTTCACTTCACCCCGGCGCAAAATGGCGGCGGCGGCGCCGTCGGCGTTGAGCACCACAGGCAGACCTTCCCGCTGCAGTTCCCAGGCGGTAAGACGGCTGCCCTGCAGCCAGGGGCGGGTTTCATCCGCGTAGACCCGGGTCAGGCCGCCACGGCGCCACAAGCTACGAATAGCCCCCAGGGCCGTGCCGTAACCGCCGCAAGCCAGTGAGCCGGTATTGCAGTGGGTAAGCACGGCAAAGGGGTATTCCCCACTGGCCAGCATCAGGTCACAGGCAGTCTCCCCCATCAGGCGGTTGCCCTGCTCGTCGTCCCTGTGCATGGCAATGGCGGCCTCTTCCAGGGCCACTACCGCCTGGGCAGACTCTGTCTGGCTAACCAGCAGGTCCCGCAGGCGGTTAATAGCCCAGCACAAATTTACGGCAGTGGGGCGGGAGGCCGCCAGGTCATTCATGGCCTGTTCCAGTTGCTGGCGCCAGTCAGCCTGGCCCTGGCACTGCCTGGCAGCCAGCACCACACCATAGGCGGCAGCAATGCCTATGGCAGGGGCACCCCGCACCGCCATATCCCGGATCGCCTGCACCACGGACTGGGCATCCTGGCAGTGGCACCAGACTTCCTGGCCGGGCAGCAGCCGCTGGTCCAGCAGGCGCAGTTGCGTCTGCTCCCAGACGATGGCGGCAACGGGGGCATGGGTGGCTTCGGGCATACAGGAACTCCGGGGTGTGGATGAATGGCAAGCCAGGAAAGTATACCTTGCAGACCTGCACTGGTCGCTGTCTACGGCGATCCGGTATACTCAGACGCAACTTTTCCCGAACCAAGCTGTTATAGGATGCCCAATGAGTGCTGTGCCTGAAACCGTTGACCTGCTGCTGACTGCCCGCTGGATTATTCCGGTGCAGCCTGCCAGTCAGGTGCTGGAAGATCACGCACTGGTGGTACACCAGGGCCGTATTCTGCAGGTATTGCCCCGGGATGAAGCACTGCAACGCTTTACCCCCGAGCAACACCTTGACCTGCCAGAGCATGTGCTGATTCCCGGCCTGATCAATACCCATGGCCATGCGGCCATGAGCCTGTTGCGGGGTTTTGGCGATGACCTGCCCCTGATGACCTGGCTGAACGATTATGTCTGGCCGGCGGAGAGCCGCTTTGTGGATGAACGCTTTATCGCTGACGGTACCCAGCTGGCCATGGCGGAAATGCTGCGCACCGGCACCACTTTTTTCAGTGACATGTACTATTTTCCGGAAGTAGTGGCGGAAGTGGCACAGCACCAGGGCATGCGCGCTCAAGTGTGCTTTCCGGTACTGGACTTCCCCACCAACTGGGGCAGCGGGCCTGATGAGTACCTGCGCAAGGGCCTGGCCCTGCGGGACCAGCTGCGCCACAGCGAACTTATTCAGGTGGCCTTCGGCCCCCACGCCCCCTATACCATCTCCGACGGGCCACTGAGCCAGATTGCCACTCTGGCAGAGCAGACCGGGGCTGCGGTGCAGATCCACCTCCATGAAACCGCCCATGAAGTCACTGAGGCAGTTCAGAACACCGGCCTGCGCCCGATTCGCCGGCTTTCAGAGCTGGGGCTGCTGACCCCCACCACCCAGTGCGTTCACATGACCCAGCTGGATGACAATGACATCGCCCTGTTGAAGGAATCCGGCGCCCATGTGTTGCACTGCCCGGAGTCCAACATGAAGCTGGCCAGCGGCCAGTGCCCGGTGCACAAACTGCTGGAGGCGGGTATTAATGTGGCGTTGGGCACCGACGGTGCCGCCAGCAACAATGACCTGGATATGTTCGGCGAAATGCGTACTGCGGCCTTGCTGGCCAAATCCGTCAGTGGCAATGCCGCCGCCGTCAGCGCTCACCAGGCCCTGGCCATGGCTACAATCAATGGGGCCAAGGCCCTGGGCCGGGAACAGGACCTGGGCTCCCTGGAGGCAGGCAAGCTGGCAGATATTGTGGCAGTGGACCTGGGGGATCCCCTGGTGCAGCCGGTCTATGACCCGGCCTCACACCTGGTGTACAGCACCAACTCCCGCCAGGTAAGCCACAGCTGGATCGGCGGCCAGGCGCAACTGGTGGACGGGAAACTCAAACGCATTGACCTGCAGGAGCTCCATGGGCGTATTGCCCAATGGCAACAGCAGATTCAGCAAGCGAAAAACAGCGGTTAAAGCCACACACAGGAGCATGGCACCCCCATGACAGAGCCACAGCAGCAGTACAACACCGGCCCCGGCAATGTGGACCCGGCGGAAATTGCCAAGTTCGATGAACTGGCCAGCCGCTGGTGGGACCCCCACAGCGAGTTCAAGCCCCTCCATGAAATTAACCCGCTACGGGTCAATTACATTGACGAGCGCGCCCCCCTGGCCGGTAAAAAGGTGCTGGATGTGGGCTGTGGCGGTGGCATTCTGTGCGAAGCCCTGGCGAAGCGCGGCGCCCATGTCACCGGCATTGATCTGGCGGAAGCCCCTTTGGGGGTGGCGCAACTGCATTCCCTGGAGTCCGGGGTAAACGTGGAGTATCGCCAGATCACCGTTGAAGATCTGGCGGCGGAGCAGCCCGGTGAGTATGACATTGTCACCTGCCTGGAAATGCTCGAGCACGTTCCGGACCCGGGCTCTGTGGTACAGGCCTGCCAGCGGCTGCTGCGCCCCGGTGGCCAGTTGTTTGTCTCCACCATCAACCGCAACCCCAAGTCGTTCCTGTTTGCCATTATCGGTGCCGAGTATGTATTGCAGTTGCTGCCCAAGGGCACCCACAGCTGGCGCAAGTTTATCCGGCCTTCCGAGATGACCCGTTTTTTCCGGGAGGCTCAACTGCAAGTGCACGACGTCACCGGCCTGACCTATAACCCCATCACCAAACGCTACCGTTTGGGCCGTGACGTGGATGTGAACTACTTCATGCACGCCAGTAAACGGGGTGGTGTGGCAGATGACTAACGCCACACCCCGCCCCTCTGCAGTGCTGTTTGATCTGGACGGCACCTTGATTGATACCGCGCCGGATTTTATCTGGTGCCTGAACCGCCAGCGGGCTAGCCACGGTTTACCGCCACTGCCCCCCGGGGCAATCCGGGCGGTGGTTTCCCATGGGGCCAAGGCCCTGGTGAAGCTGGGCTTTGACCTGACCGAGACCTGTGTCGGTTTTCCTGAGCGCCACCAGGAGTTACTGGGGCTTTATATGGACCATCTGGCAGTGGATACAGTGCTGTTTGCCGGCATGGAACCGCTGTTGCTGGCCCTGGAGCAGGCGGGCATCCCCTGGGGGATTGTCACCAACAAGCCCCGCCCTTTCACCGAGCCACTGCTGGTTGGCCTGGCACTGGACGGGCGTTGTGGGGTTACCGTCTGCCCGGACGATGTGGCCCAGTCCAAGCCTCACCCTGAATCCCTGTTCCTGGCCGCCCGCCATCTGGGCATTGACCCGGCACGGGCGCTCTATGTGGGTGACCATGAGCGGGACATCATTGCCGGCCGGGCCGCTGGCATGGTGACCATCGCCGCCCGCTACGGCTATGTGGACCATCCTGAAGAGGTGCTGGCCTGGCAGGCGGACCATGTGATTGACCATGGCAGTGAACTGTTGGCCCTGGCGGGGCTGGGCCCCGATTAGGTATTATGGCTCGCCTAATTTAACCGTTTAATTCAATCATCCCAAAATTCAGGAGCTTCGCTGCATGTCTGCATCTTCCACCGGCGCCATCCCCACGGATTACCAGCCCGCCCCGGATCTGCTGAAAGACCGGGTGATTCTGGTCACCGGCGCAGGCTCCGGCATCGGCCGGGGGGCAGCGTTGAGTTTTGCCCGACACGGTGCCACGGTGATCCTGCTGGGGCGCACGGTGAACAGGCTGGAAGCGGTTTACGATGAGATTGATGCAGCGGGCTACCCGGAGGCGGCCATTGTGCCCCTGGACCTGCAGGGGGCGAAGCAGGAAGACTATGAGCTGGTGGCAGAACGGATCCGGGAGTCTTTCGGCCGCCTGGACGGGTTACTGCACAATGCCAGCCTGCTGGGCCAGCTTACCCCCATTGAACTGTACGATGCCGAGACCTGGAACAAGCTGATGCAGGTGAACCTCAATGGTCCCTTTCTGCTGACCCGGGCCTGTATCGGTCTGTTGCGGGAGGCGACAGATGCCAGCCTGCTGTTCACCTCCTCCAGCGTCGGGCGTAAGGGCCGTGCCCACTGGGGCGCCTATAGCGTCTCCAAGTTTGCCACCGAAGGTCTGATGCAGGTGCTGGCAGATGAACTGGACGACGAGCGCCACCAGGTGCGGGTCAACTCCATCAACCCCGGCGCCACCCGCACCGCCATGCGCCAGCTGGCCTACCCGGGGGAAAACCCGGGCAATAACCCGGCCCCGGAAGACATCATGACCCCCTACCTGTATCTGATGGGGCCGGATGCCAGAGCCATTACCGGCCAGGCTTTCGACGCCCAGCCCAAATAAACCCTCTTTTTATCTGTTTATGCGTTTCGCGTTCCTCTGGAGTTGATTGGGGGGAGCTGACCGGGGACAAGCTGACCGAAGCTGACCGGAAGCTGACCGGAGCTGACCGGGGACAGACCACGTTTTTGAAGTGCTAAAAACGTGGTCTGTCCCCTAACTCGTTCCCCTAACTCTGTGATCTGCCCCCTGACTCCAGCCTAAGTAAGGTCAGTTGCCGGCTTTACCAGGGACTTCAATCCCCCCGGGTGAACACCCAGTTATCCCCTTCAGACAGATCGGCGTTATAGGCATAGCCGTCCATATCGAAGTGTTTCGCTTTTTCCAGATCGGTAATGCGATTACGGATAATGTAGCTGGCCATCATGCCCCGGGCCTTTTTGGCATAGAAGCTGATCATCTTGAAACGGCCATTACGCCAGTCCCGGAACTGGGGGGTAATCATGCGCCCCTGCAGCCTGCGCTTGTTCACAGACTTGAAATACTCATTGGACGCCAGGTTCATCAGCACCCCGTCATCCGCCCCCAGCAATTCATTTAAGTGATCAGTGATACGGTCGCCCCAGAACGCATACAGATCCTTGCCACGGCGATTCTCAAAGCGGGTACCCATCTCCAGCCGGTAAGGCTGCATCAGGTCCAGGGGGCGCAGGGCGCCGTACAGGCCGGAAAGAATCCGCAGGTGGTCCTGGGCAAAATCCAGATCCTTTTCAGCAAAGTCATAGGCCTCCATGCCCTCATAGACATCCCCCTTGAACGCCAGCACGGCCTGGCGGGCATTAGCCGGGGTAAACGGCAGCTGCCAGTCCTGGTAGCGCTGGGCGTTGAGCTGGCCCAGCTTGTCGCTGATGCCCATCAGGTTGCTCACCTGGTGAGGCTCCATGGGTTTGAGCTGTTCGATCAGCTCCATGGCATCGTCCAGAAACAACGGCTGAGTATGGCGCTCAGTAGGCAACGCAGTCTCATAATCGAGTTTTTTGGCAGGAGAAACGACAAGCAACATGATAGTTATTCTCTTGTGAACGGGATAACCTGATATACGCTAACTAAGCATTTTACGGATTGACCACGAAACGGACAACATCTTCCTGGGTAAAGGGCCAATTCAGCTCCGCGCCGTCCGGCTCCCGCCGCAGCACCGGGATGCGGGTGCCATATTGCTCTACCAGCTCTTCAGACTCGGCAATGTCCACCACTTCCACGGGAATCGGATCTTCGATAGGGGTGGCCACCAGCACCGCTTCAGCCTGGGTGCATAATTCGCAGTGCTCAGTAATATAAAAAAATAACGTGGTTTCAGTCATAACAGGGGCTACCGGCGATAAATTCAGGGATTCACATTGCCATCAGATTACCTTACTTGAAGCCCCCGCCCAACTCCCCGATAATGCGCCGTCCCGTCAGTCAACGGCAAGAGGATTCCCTGCCATGTGGTTTCGTAACGCCCGTATCTATCGCTTCAGCAAGCCTTTTTCAGTGGATGAGGCCGCAGTGGAATCCCAGCTGGCCGAGGCTGCTTTTACCCCCTGCGGCTCCCAGGAGACCTTCCGCCAGGGTTGGGTGCCGCCACTGGGCCGCCAGGGCCAGCAGCATCTGTTCTCCTCCAATGGCTACCACATGGTCTGCCTGCGCAAGGAGGAGCGGCTGCTGCCCAGTGCCGTGGTCAAGGAAGCCGTGCAGGAACGGGCAGAAATGCTCGAGCAGGAACAGGGCCGCTCAGTGACCCGCAAAGAGAAAAATGAGCTGCAGGAACAGCTGACCCTGGAAATGCTGCCCCGGGCCTTTACCAAGTCCCGCCACACCTTCGCCTATATCGCCCCACTGGAAGGGCTGATGGTGGTGGATGCCTCCTCTGACAGCGCGGCAGAAGCGCTGCTCAGCCACCTGCGGGAAACCCTGGGCTCACTGCCGGTTCGCCCACCCGTAGTGACCCAGGCCCCGGCCTTCAACATGACCGGCTGGATCAGTGGTGATGTGGATGTGCCCCAGTATCTGGCACTGGAAGATGAATGCGAGCTGCGGGACGACAGTGAGGAAGGGGGAGTAATCCGTGTGAAGGGCTTTGACCTGCGGGAAGATGAGATTCGCGCTCACCTGGCTGGCGGTATGGAAGTGGCCCGCCTGGCCCTGAACTGGGACGACCAGATCAGTTTCACCCTGGACAGCGAGCTGACCATTCGCAGGCTTAAGTTTGGCGATGGTTTCCAGGATCAGCTGCAGGATATTGACGGGGACGATGCCGCTACCCGCTTCGATACCAGTTTTCAGTTGATGGCCCTGGAGTTTGCCAAGCTGGTGCCGGCGCTGCTGGCAGCCTTCGGTGGTGAAGACCGCACGGCTATTGTTGACAGCTGAAGGGTCCCTGGCCTGAGCCCCGGCTCAAAGGGGTGGTAACGCGTCATCCAGGTGGGATTCACGAAGCCTGGGTGGCGGTGGTGGGCCGTTCAGGGTCAGATGCAGATCCAGCACATCTTCCTCGTAATTCTGCGTCACGGTAAAACCCAGCCGCCTGGCCAGACGGACCATGGGGTAATTATCCGGCAGTACATTGCCGATCATTTCCTGGGTGCCCCGGCCCCGGCAGTAATCAATCATTTTCTCCATCAGGGTCTGGCCCAGACCCTCCCCCCGCTGGTCATCCCTTACCATCACGGCAAATTCGCACTGCTGGTTGTCCGCATCGGTCCAGACCCGCACGGTGCCCAGGGTCTGTTCACCGGCGCCGTTATCATCGGCAATAAACACCATTTCCCGGTCATAATCGATCTGCACCATGCGGGCAATATCGTCATGGGTGAAACTGTTGCGGTACTGGAAGAACCGGTAACGCAGGGACTCAGCGGACTGCTCCTTGTGCAGGGCAAGATGGGTGGGTTCATCTTCTGCCCGCACCGGACGCAATAACACCTTGCGGCCGGATTTAGGCAGGCTGATCCACTCTTCCAGTTCCCGGGGGTAAGGCTGTATCACCATGGGTACTGGCTCATCCAGATCTATGGCCATATCCACAGCCACGGCCCCCTGGTTGTTGAACAGCAACGGCAGGATTTCCAGCCCGCGGATTTCCGGCAGGTCCGCCACGATCTGGGACAGAGTCACCAGGGTCTGGCACAGGGCCCGGGTGTCCGCATCCGGCTCCCGGCTGTATTCCCGCAACAGCCGGTACATGTAAGTACGCCCCAGCAGCTCCCTGGCCAGCACCATATTCAGGGGCGGCAATGCCACCTGCCGGTCATTCATCACCGCCACACGGGCCCCAGCGGCGCCACACACGATAAGGGGGCCGAACACCGGATCCCGGGTGACGCCAACGCTGAAGCCCACGCCACCCAGATGGGAATCCGTCAGTTGCAGGGCAAAGCCGAGAAAGCCGCTATCCGGGAAGTAATGCTGGTACTGATGCATCAGCAGCTCACAGGACTGGCGCACCGCGAAGGCATCATTGAGCCGGCGCATAGTGGACTTGTAACGGCCCCGGCCGGAACGCTCCTCCAGAAACGGGTGGCAGCTTTTTTCATGCAACAAGGTCAGGTTGACTGGGCCGCCCATGGTCAGAAACGTCTCTACCACGTCATCCACATCATCGCAGTAGCGGGTCATCAGGGTCTGGATGCCATAGTCTGCCAGAATGCGGGCCGACTCCTGGTGGGTCAGATGGGTACGACCCGCAGCACGCACCTGGCGGATCAGGTTAATCGCATGTTCCCGGTCGGTGTCCTGCTGTGGAAAGGTCTCAGGGGTCTCACCCAACAGACGCTGACTGCGCTGGTGGCTGACATAATGCATAAACGACTTGATGGCTTTCTCTGGAGAGAAAAAGCTGGGCACCCCGGCCTTATAGAAAGCGTCCCGGGCCTCCAGTACCGTGCTGTGCCCGAGCCAGCAGGTAAATACATTGAGCCGGTGGCGCTTGTTGGCGGCAATCACTGCTTTGGCGATTTCCTGGCTGTCTTCCGTGAGCATGGGGGAGTACATCACCAGCACATTGGCAACTTTGGGGTCTTTCGCCAACAGTTCCAGTACTTGCACATACAGGGTCGGGTTGGCATCAAAGCCCAGATCCAGGGGGTTGCTTGGGGTCAGGTACGTGGGCAGCAGTTTCTTCAGGGCGGTTTCTGTTTTCGGCGACAGCGTGGCCAGCTCTCCTTCCAGGTGCATCAGCCGGTCAACCGCCAGCACCCCGGGGCCTACCCCATTGGCAACTATCATCAGATCGTCCCGGCGCACCTTGCGCATACGGGACAGGCTCTCAAGGGCATCGAACATTTCATCCAGGCCGTTGACCCGCAGCACACCGGCCCGTTTTAGCGCTGCCGCGTAGACCGGATCGCGGCTGGTCAGCCCTTCCGGCAATGGCGCCGGCAGCCATTCCGATTCCGGATAACGGCCGCTTTTCACCGCAATCACCGGCTTGCTCCGGGAAGCGGCCCGCACCGAGGAAATAAACCGGCGGGGGTCCGGGATATGTTCCATATGCAGCAGTATGGCTTTGGTGCCAGGGTCCTGGGCCAGGTAATCGATCAGGTCGTCATGGCCGATGTCCATACCGTCACCCAGGGTTAGCAAATGAGAAAACCCCACCCCCCGGGCAAAGGCCCAGTCCACCACCACGCTGCCAATGGAGCCGGACTGGCCGACAAAACCAATCTTGCCGGGTAGCACCCCCATATGGGCATAGGTGGCATTGATCTGGGCCGAGGGGTTCATGATGCCGATGGTGTTGGGGCCAAGAATGCGCACCCGGGCTTTGCGAGCGGCATCACGTACCGAATACATCAGGGGCCGGCCATTGCGGCTGTAGCTTCGGGACATGCCACCGGTCATGACAATGGCCACCCTGACCCCCAGCTCCCCCAACTGACGCACCAGCTTTGGCACTGTTTCCGGCGGGGTGCAGATAATGGCCAGATCCGGCACCAGGGGCAGCTTGCTTAAGCGCCGAACACAGGCAACACCATGAACGGTACCGTACTCATGGCGGTTCACCACATACAGCTGCCCGGGAAAGCCGGAAGCCATCAAATTACGCAGCACCATGCCACCCAGGTTGGCGGGGCGCTCAGAGGCGCCCAGCAGGGCAATGGTACGGGGGTTAAACAAACGGTCCAGGTGGCGGGTGGTCATGGCAGACTTCCGGCGTATCAGGCGATGTTAGAGGTGATCTGTACAGGCAAAATTGCGGGAAAGCGCTATGGACTGGCTTGATCCAACACTTGGTCATCAAATCCCTGACCGAACAGCTTGGCCAGTGCACCTTTTTCCCGCAGGGTATCCAGTGCCTCACTCAAGACCGGCAAGCTGTCTCGGCGGGGAGACATTTTAGAGAAAAACAGATGGCCCTGGGCGCCTTCCAGTTCCAGCATGATACGGATACCTGGGTCATGCTCAGGATCAAACTCAGTGGCAATAGCCATCTCACCGCTGACTATGGCGTAAATGCGTTCATTGTAAAGCAAATCAAGCCCATGGCGGAAATCCCGAACCGGCACCTGCTCAAGGCCCTGGTGCTGCATGAACTCCGGCCCATAATAAGCCCCACGAATATAACCCACTTTCTCACCGTTCAAGGCATCCAGAGAGGCAATGGCCGGAGCGCTTTTGCTACCAACCACAAGGGTGCGAAGTGAAACCACTTCCCCTGCATCCTCTACTACCTGCTCCGAACCCGGAAAATCAAACAGAAAGGTGAAATCGGTTTCCCCCCGCTCCAGCTCCCGCTGCACTCTCGGGTAAGGCCGCACATGGTAAGTGAGGACCAAACCCGAAGCCGCCTCCAGCTTATGCACCAGATCCACCAGCAGGCCATAGGGTTCCCCCTCTTCATTCAGTTGTGCCCAGGGGGACACTTCTGGCAAGGAAAAATGCACCGGCTTTTCTGCCCCCAGGCTGAATGGTAACGCCAGCAGGCAGAGCACAAGCACCACCATTGAAAGGCACTTAATTAAATTCATTACAGGATTAAAGCAGAAGAAACGCCCCATTGCGACGCATAGGGTGACAATGCGGGTTAGTGCGGTGCAAAATAGTTTCACTTGAACTGAATGTAAGGTGCACCATGGCAACGGCATATTTCAGTGACTCTGCGTTCCTTCGGCATGATATGGGAGACGATCACCCGGAAAGTCCAGGCCGGCTGCGAGCCATTGAAGCGCGTCTTAAGAGCTGTGGACTTGCCGGGGAGGTGGACTGGTGCCAGTCCCCGGAGGCCACCCGGGAGCAACTGCAACGTGCCCACCCCGGCAGCTACCTGGATCAGCTGGAACTGATGGCCCCCCGGCAAGGCCGCATAATGGCCGACCCTGACACACTGATGACCCCCTTTACCCTCCAGGCTGCCCGGATGGCCGCCGGTGCCGGCATCGAGGCGGTGAACCAGGTACTCTGTAACCAGGCCACCAGTGCCTTTTGTGCAGTGCGCCCACCGGGACACCATGCGGAACACAACAAGACCATGGGCTTTTGCTTTTATAACAACATTGCAGTGGCCGCCCTCCACGCCCTTACCTTCCATAACCTGCAACGGGTCGCCATTGTGGATTTTGATGTCCATCAGGGCAACGGCACTGTGGACATCTTCCGCAATGACCCCAGGGTAATGATCTGCTCAAGTTTTCAGCACCCGTTTTACCCCCACAGCCCGATTCATGGGTTGCGGGAAGGCATCATCAACACCCCCCTGGAGGCCTATAGCCGGGGTCGCGATTTCCGTCGTCAGGTGGAAAATGCCTGGTTACACCGGCTGCAGGACTTTAAACCACAACTGATTCTGATTTCCGCCGGTTTTGATGCGGACAAGCGGGACCCCATGGCACAGCTGGAGCTGGATGCCCGGGACTTTCGCTGGATCACCGAAATGATCACGGATGTGGCCCGCATGCATTGCCGCGGTCGTGTAGTGTCGATGCTCGAGGGGGGGTATCACCTGGGGGCCCTGGCAGACGGTGTAGAAGCCCACCTGGGAGAATTGGTGCAGATCAGCCAACCCGCTGCCAGGGGCTTTACCTTTTAGCTTCAGACAGCAGTGCTGAACCAGAACTGCCTGGCAGCATTTTGGCGCCAATAATGGCTTCCATTTCGCCGGATTCCTGCAACTGATCTATGGCCCGCTGCAACTGCCGGTCGCTCTCCCCTGCCGGCACCCGGTGAGAACGGTAAAACAACGCTCTGATGGGAGCCATTTCAAACAGGGTATCCAGCTTCAATTGCCGCTCCTGGGGGGCTTCATTATACGCTGTGTCTAAAATCACATCGGAGCCGATCAGGGCGTGTAGCCGCCGTTTATGCAGCAATTCCAGGCCTTGTTTGATGTCATGTACCGGCACCCGAACAATCCCTTCATGCTGGTGGAATTCCGGACCATAAATGGTGCCACGAATATATCCCACACGCTGACCCGTCAATTCATCCAGGGAGCTGGGCCGATCCTGGCCATAAGCCCCCTGGGAGGCGACGGTGAGAATTCTCAAAGTAAACAGATGGCTGACACTCTCAGCCGCCACATTGACCTGCTCCGATTCAAATAGCATGGAATAACCCACCTCACCCCGTTCCAGTTCCCGTATGACCCGGGCCAGGGGGCGGAGATAAAAGTGAATATCCCGATCCGTCCTCTGGTCCAGGGCGCGCACCAGCTCCACCAGCATTCCTTCCGGCTCATTCTGAGCGTTATAGCGGGCCCAGGGGTCCACTTGAGGTATGGCTACGGTGATACGATTTTCAGCTGCCAGGGACAGGGGAAACAACAGCAGAAGGATAACCGCCAGGCAATAACAATATCCCGGGGCACAAACACGGAAAGTGGGAAAAAACAGCTGTAGTAAACGCAAACACATCGCCTGTAATGTATAAAAAAAGCCCCCTGCCGGCAACTCTCAGTGGGCTGTTCTGTTAGAACCACACCGGCTCAGGGGCAGTTAACCCGCAGTGGTAACCTCACCACGAATGCCATCCCAGCCTTCTTTTACTGAGCGCAGCAATGCTGCCATCTCATCCAGCTTGGTCTCGTCATTACGGATACTGGCTTCCAGCAGGCCACGCTCAATATAATCATAGAGCGCTTCCAGATTACCCGCCAGTTCACCGCCTTTTTCAAAGTTCAGAAACCCCCGCAGGCCCGACACAATCTCAATGGCCTTGCCGATCAGGTTGCCCTTAGCGGCAAAGTCTTTTTGCTGAATTTTGCCCTTGGCCATATAAATACGCTCCAGAGCCCCGTTAAACAGCAGCTGAATCAGCCGGTGGGGGTCTGCATCCATGGTGCTGGTCTGGGTATTGACCTGTTGGTACTGCTGTAATGCATTCATGGTATCGCCTCAAGGGTTGCCGGTTGAGTAAAGCGTTATTTTTTACGGTTCGGTGCCAGTGCTTCCAGTTGCTGGCTCAGGAAATCACCGGTGTTATTTAACCGGGAAATAATCGAGTCTGCAGCGGCAAACTGCCGTGACAGACGTTCCCGCAGGGCATTAATGCGGGTTTCCAGATCCTGCCGGCTCTGTTCAACCCGTGCCATATCATTACGCAGCGAGTCACTGCGTGAGCTGAGGGTTCCCCCCTCCCCCTGCAGATTATTGACCCGTTGCACCACACTGTTACCCACGCCTTCCAGATAGCGCACGGTGCCCCGGTCACCGGTTTCACCACCGGTAATGCGCACCTGGATACCGGAGGCATCACCATTGCCGCTGCCTAAGAACAGCACCTGGCCGTCACCCTGGGCGGTCTTGCCGTCGATGGTGCCCACCACATCCTTTCCCACTTCCCCCTGGCCCTTGGACAGGCCCAGAACGTCAGCGGTGTTATCACCCACTTTAGTGATAGCCACGGAGGACTCACTGCCGAACTTGCGAGAGGTGAACTCAAAGCCACCGTTGGCATCCAGATTCACCGTTACCCGGTTGCCGGAGGCCTGAATCACCGGATTTTCTGCGATCTGTTCGCGAATGCGCTCAAGCACATCTTCCCGGCTCAGGCCCTCACCGACCCCCAGGTTAAGTTCTGCGTTATTGCCACCATTCAGACTCAGGCTGAAGGTGTTATTGCTCTCATTCAGATCGATGTTTGCCTGGGCCGGGTCACCGGTAAAAGTGCCACGGGTCGCCATTGATTCCACATTGATATCAAACTCACCGGGCTTGGTATTCACCGTACCCCGCACGAACTCCACCTGGTTGTCAGAAGTCCGGCCCTGGTTAGAAAACAGTGCCGCCACATCATCCGGGTGGTTCTTCAGCTGTTCCTGAAAACGGCTGACACTGAAATCCAGCTTACCGGTTTCAAAATTGGTGGAAATGCCCACATCCGCCAGACTGCGCACTGCAGAGTTTTCCAACCCCGGAACCACCTGACCCAGATCCCGACGGATCTGGGTCATGGTGTTGCGCACGGCGGAGTCCCCGGTCAACAGGCTGCCTTCACCTTTTTCCGCATCAAAGGCAGTGAATTCATTCACCAGATCCTGCAGGGCGTTAAACGCATCGACCAGATTCTGCACCCGCTCAGTAGCCCCCGCCACATCCTGGGTAATATCCACGCGGGCTGCCGAGGTAGTAACTTCGTTTGCGGTAAAGGTGACGCCATCAATAACTCCATCAATGGTATTGCTGCTGCGAACCACATCAATGCCGTTAATGCGCACCAGAGCATCTTTGGCAGCCGTGCTCTCGGTCAGAAAACTGCCTTGCTCACCCAGGTTTTCAGTACCGAATCGTTGCAGGTCGGCATCACCTTCCGCCGTAATGCGAATCTCATTGGCCACTCCGGTTTCATTGGAACTCATCACCATGCGGAAACCGTTACCGGTATCCAGCACTGAGGCGCTGACGCCGAAGTTGCCTTCATTGATCGCCGCCGCCAATCCACTCAGGGTATTGTTGGAGTCGTCCAGGGTGATGGTTTTGCTTTCTTCACCCACCTGGAAGGTCAGGGTACCGGTGCCTACCGCAGTAGAATCCCGATCCTGAAAGGAGCCAGTGGCCAGTGCCTGGGCTTCAGCCACCTGGTCCACGTTCACCGAAAAACTGCCGCGGCTGACATTGTCGTTGTCGACACTGACCCCCACCGCCGGGTTTGATGAGGTACCTTCAAAACGGCGCAACGCATCCGGGTCACTCAACTGCCGCGCTGGCAGCCGCAGTTCGGTCACCGCACTCTGAATCTTGCCCAGAGCTGAGAGTTTGGCTTCGGCTTCCACCTCACGGCGGTCCAGGCGCAGTTCCGTTGGCTTACGCTCTGCCTCCGCCAACTGGTCTACCAGATCGCTGTTGAGAATACCGGAGCCAATACCCAGTGCTGATATGGTGGCCATGATAGGACCTCGTTTTTAGCCGTGCATGTGCAGCAACCGCTGCTTTTCTCTATGCTTGTGTATCGGCTGCAGGCGGCAAAACTTTGCCCTGCCTTGCCGGTTTCTTGTTACTAAATGTAAATTTGCCAGGGCGACAGGCAAAAAGCCGCCACTCTGCAGTGAGTATAGTGGGTGTTTGCATTCGCCGTGCCAGATTACTGGCTGCTTGATGGGTGGGCTGGAATAACCGCTGTTACGTAAATCCCGGTGGTTACTTTAACTACAAAGGATATCTCAATGCTCTCACCATGGCGCTTCCCCCCGTTACTGGTTTTGTTGCTGTTCACAGGACTAACCAGTGCCGCTGATGCCAGTGGGTTGAATGAGCGCACATTCCAGCATTACGCCACGCTGCTGGAATCCCACCTGCAGGAGAAAACCCTGGACAATGACGGGCTGGTGTCCGCTTTTGATTACCAGGCAGCCCTGGACGACAGCGCCAGCAAAGAGCTGCTGGCACAGCAGGATGCCCTGCTGGCAGAGTTTGATACCAGCCAGCTGGATAACCGGGAGCAGGCCATTGCCTTCTGGAACAACGCCTATAACTATTTCATGATCCAGAAAGTCCTTACGGACCTGAGGCGGGGCAAGCTGGTGGAATCCGTGTGGGATTACGGCGGGCGCTACAACCCCTTGCGAGCCAGCGTGTTTGAACGGGAAGACTTCACCATCGGTGGTGAAAAATACAGCCTTAACACCATGGAAAAGGGCAAGCTGCTGGGGGATGAGTTCAAGCAGAAAGGCTGGAAAGAAGCCCGGGTGCACTTCACCGTTAACTGCGCCTCTGTGGGCTGCCCTCCCCTGAGGAAAACCATCTATACCGCCAGCAACATTGATGAACTGATGACCGATAACACCCGCCGGGCCTTCAATACCCCCAGGCATTTACGGGTGGAGGGAGACACCCTGTACCTGACTGAACTGTTCAAATGGTACGAAGATGACTACGTGGAAGAGGAAGGCTCGGTTAAAGCGTTTATCCAGGCCTACGCAGACGACCCGGTGGCGGAAAAAGTCGCCGCTACCAGCCGCATCCGCTTTATCAGCTACGACTGGGACCTGAACACCCCGGCCAACTTCCCGGAACTGCAATAACCGGTTTACGCCCCTGAAGATCCCCTATCACCTCGCCCCATAGCCTGCAAAACAGGCCATGAACCCCTGCGGTCAATGTCTACCAGTTCCAACAAGGGGTCATTGCCCTCGTCCATGTTCCGGGAATGTGAAGCAGTCGTAATAGAAGTGCCAGAATGTGAAAGCCGGCTTTCCCTGCCTTGTTTACATTGATTGGGCGATAGCAATTAAAGCATCACCCAACACAATAAATACAAGTAGGAACACTGCGATGAAAAAGATAACAATGAAAAGATCAGCCCTGTCATTCGCTGTGGCCGGCTCATTGCTGATCTCTGGGGCAGCGCTCGGCTTCAATCCCGGCAGCGGCGGCGGCAGCGGCGGGGCGAACACCTGTGAAACCAACTGTGGCTTTGAGCGCGGTCCCGACCCAACGCTTTCCGGCCTGAGATCCGGCACTGGCCCCTATTCCGTCAGCACCGTTGATGTACCCTACGGTTCCGCTGGTTTTGGCGGCGGCACCATCCATTACCCCACCAACACCAGCGGCGGCAAAATGGGCGCCATTGCGGTTATCCCGGGCTTTGTCTCCCCTGAAAGCTCCATCGGCTGGTGGGGGCCGGCACTGGCTTCACAGGGCTTTGTGGTTCTCACCATGGGCACCCAAACCCCCCTGGACAGCCCCTCCGCCCGTGCCCGTCAGCTCACTGCGGGTCTCGACCACCTGGTTGAACAAAGCAACAGCTCCAGCAGCGCCATCAGCGGTCTGGTAGACCCGAGCCGGGTAGCCATGGTGGGCTGGTCCATGGGCGGCGGCGGCACCCTCAAGAATGCTGCTGGTGACCGCCTCAGCGCGGCAATTCCCCTGGCACCCTTTGACATGGACATGAGCTCCTATAAAAACATCGAAACCCCCACCATGATCCTCGGTTGCGAGAGTGACATTATCGCGGCAGCTGATTTGTTCGCGGTACCCTCCTATGAGCACATTCCCGAGAGCACCGACAAAGCTTACTTTGAGTTTGCCGGACAGGGTCACTGGTGTGCCAACGGCAACAACGACAACAACGAGTTGCTGAGCATTCTGGGTGTTTCCTGGATGAAGCGTTACCTGGATAAAGACACCCGCTACGACCAGTTCCTGTGCGGAACCAACCACTCCTCTAACTCTGCATTCTCTCAGGTACGTGACACCTGTAACTAAGCAGTAAGAAAGCGCAAGCCAAAGGCGCTTTACACCCCGGCGGGTTTGTCATGCAAACCCGCTTTTTTTATTTCTGCCCCCAAAAACGATCCCGTCAAGACCCCCTTCAGGTTTCAATAACCCGCCAAAGCTCTTCACAGCAGCGTAACCCCTGTTCTTGCCGGACCAACTAGCCGTTATTGCACCGGCACAACACTCACGGCTATGCCATTGAGAACGGCATTGCCGCTCAAGGCATCCACAAGCTGATCGTCGGTAATGTCGTTCACGCTGATGCCGGGTTTGCTCTCGGCAACAGAAAGCCGCATGCCATCCCGGTTGTGCCCCCAGCCATGGGGCAAACAGACCACCCCCGGCATGATGTCGTCGTTCAGACTCACCGTGACTTCAAGCTCACCGACCCGGGAGCTGATCCGGGCCTGCCCCTGGGGGCGCAGCCCCAGGCGGGCGGCATCCTCCGGGTGGACAAAGAGGTCGCACCGGTTCTTGCCCTTGATCAGCCGCTGGCTGTTGTGCATCCAGGAGTTGTTGGTGCGCAGGTCCCGCCGCCCGATCAACAGCAAAGGCTTGGCCTGTGCCGCCTCCCCGAACTCGGTGCGCAAACGCTGGAGATCTTCCACCAGTGGGGCGGGTGCTGCGTGGATCTTGCCGTTTTCGGTGAACAGATACCGGGGGAAGTTCGGCTGCAGCGGCCCCAGGTCCAGGCCATGGGGGTAGCGCTTCAGGACCTCCAGGCTCAGCCCCTCATCATGGGCCACCGGTTCGCCGCTGTTGTACTCGGTAAAGCCCTGGCCGTAGGGGCCGGTGCGCAGACCCTGGTCGAGGATCGCCTCGGGAGAAGGGGCGCCCCCTGCCCCGGCCTGCTGCAAATCCGGGTACTTCAGCGCCGCGATACGGGACGTCAGCCCCCACACGATGTCCCAATCCGAACGGGTGCCCTCGGCGGGCTCGAACAGGGCTTTGGAGAACCGCGCCAGGTTGCGCACCGCCAGCAGGTTGAACACCAGATCGTACTGTTCGTGCTCCAGTGTGCCGGTGGGGGGCAGGATAATGTCCGCGTGGCGGGAGGTCTCGTTGAGGTAGAAATCGATCGACACCATGAAATCCAGCTGTTCCAGGGCCTGGTCCATCTGCCGGCCGTTGGGGGTCGACAGCACCGGATTGCCAGCAACGCACAGGAAGGCCCTGATCTGGCCATCCCCCGGAGTCAGCATCTCCTCAGCAATGACGGCGCTGGGCAAGGTGCGTTCAAACTCAGGCAGGCCGCGAACCCGGCTCTTATATGAGCCAAAGCTCCCCATGGGGCGTTTGAGGGACTTGTCGAAGGCGGGCGTAGTGAACATCATGCCGCCGGCACGATCCAGATTACCGGTGAGGATGTTAAGCACCAGCATCAGCCAGTGGTTAAGAGCACCGAAACTCTGAGTGGACACCCCCATACGCCCATAACAGACGGCGCTTTCGGCCCCCGCGAACTCCTCAGCGATGCGTTTAATCTCATCCACGGGAATGCCGCACTGGCGGCTGATCTCCGCCAGGGGGAAGTCACCGAACAGGGTCAAAAGTTCATCCCCCCCATCCAGTAATGGCAGCAGGTGATCCGCCTTGCAAAGACCCTGGTGGATGATGTGTTGAATCAGGCCCACCAGGAACAAGGCATCCTTGGCCGGCTGGATGAACAGGTGCTCGGACACGTACCGGGCCGACTCGGTGCGCCGCGGGTCAATCAGGACCACCTTGCCCCCCCGGGTCTGAATGGCTTCCAACCGCTTGAGGATGTCCCCCGCCGTCATCAGGCTGCCGTTGGAAACCGCCGGGTTAGCACCGAGCATCAGCATATAATCGGTGCGGTCAATATCGGGAATGGTGAACAGATTGCTGTGCCCGAACATCAGGTATGACACCAACTGGTGTGGCATCTGGTCCAGGGAGGCGGCGGTGAACATATTCCCCGAGCCCAGGGTCTTGCGCAGGCCGCTGGCCCCCATGAGCAAGCCCAGGTTGTGGGATGCCGGGTTGCCCCAGTAGCCACCCACCGCATCATTTCCGTGTTCCGCCTGGATATCCGTCAGACGCTGCGCGATTTTATCCAGAGCACTGTCCCAATCGATCTCGTGCCATTCCCCGTCGACCTTTTCCAGGGGCATTTTCAGGCGATCGGGGTCGTTATGCAGGTCCTGCAGCGCATAGCCCTTGGGGCAGATATGGCCCTGACTGTGGGGATCATCCGGGTCGCCGGCAATGGAGAGGATGGTGTCCCCCTGGTATTCGATCTTCACCCCGCACATGGCCTCGCACAGGGTACAGCTCCTGAAGTGCGTCTTCACCGGCAGTTGTGCCTGCTCCCTGGTGGCCCGGGCGGCGTCGGCCTTGGCCTTACGGATATTCTCAAGCATCTGGGGGACATCCGTAATCTTGCGCC
>REBR01000088.1 GCA_007692645.1 Halomonadaceae bacterium
ACAGGGCCTGGGGGGAGATTGGCCATTCCCAGCTGGTAGTAGAGAGCTTTATCCGTTTTCGCCGGGAATTATCCATTATTGCGGTGCGGGGCATCGACGGTGAAACCGCCTGCTACCCCATGGCAGAGAACATGCACGAAAACGGCATTCTGCGCTTTTCCGTGGCCCCGGCCCCACAGCTGGACCCGGCCACCCAGACCCGGGCAGAGGAAATGGTCCAACTGCTGTTGAAAGAGCTGGACTATGTGGGCACTCTGGCACTGGAGCTGTTTGAAACCGACGACGGCTTGCTGGCCAATGAGATGGCGCCCCGGGTTCACAATTCCGGGCACTGGACCCAGGACGGCGCAGTCACCAGCCAGTTTGAGAATCATGTGCGGGCCATTGCCGGGCTGCCACTGGGGAACACCCAGCACCGCTCCCCCACCTGCATGATCAATATCATTGGCGAGACCGGGGATATTCCCGGCCTGCTGAAGCTCCCTTATACCCATCTGCACCTGTACGACAAACAACCCCGCCCGGGGCGCAAGCTGGGGCACGTGAATATCTGTGCAGACAGCTATGAGGAACTGGGCTGGCGCGCCATGAATGCCGCCAGCCTGTTACCAGGTACACCGGAATTTCGCTATTCGGTGACCTGAGCACAAGGTCCATTTCAGGGTCCGCTGGACGAACCGGGCCCGGTCAGCTATTCATTAACTCTGGTCACTGTGCAATTGAATGCCCTGATCCGGACCTGGGACCCTAATGAAAAGACTGTTTAGCCCGGAACGACAACTCGGCTACCGTATTCTGCGCTGGGTGCTGTTTACCGCGTTTTTTGCGGGAGGCATCATTGGTGCCGTACAGATCTATCTGGATGCCCAGAGAGTCTCCCAGGAGCTGGACGAGCGGGCAAACCAGACCCTGGCCCTGGTCCGGGAGGCCTCTGCCCAGGCGGTCTACAGCCTAGACAATGACCTTGCCCGGCAGGTGATTGACGGGCTTTTTGCCCAGGACCAGATCCGCTACGGGGCCATCAAACACAATGACGGCACCCCCCTGGCCGAACGGCGCCGGGACGCCACCCCCAGTAGTTACCGCCATATCACCGATGCCATTTTCGACAGCACCCGCCGCTACCAGGTACCCCTGATGCGCAGCGCCCCGGAGCCGGCACAATACGGCCAGCTGGTGCTGGAAATCGACACCATTTATGCCGCAGAACTCTGGCAGGAGCGGGCCGCACTGATCATGGTGTTCGGTATTGCCCGGGCCTTTATTATCGGCCTGGTGCTGTATTTAGTGTATTACCTGCTGGTGAGCCGCCCCCTTGGCAGCATTACCCGGGCCCTGGCGGCGGTTAACCCGGCAGAGCCCGGCCGGCACCTGATCAAAACACCCCCGGGCCATCACCGGGACGAACTGGACACCTGGGTACAGGCCACCAATGAGCTGCTGCTGTCCATTGCTGATGTGCAGCAGAAACACCAGGCGGCACAGGACCACATCAGCCGTCTGTCTCACTATGACAGCCTGACCGGCCTGCCGAACCGGGAAATGTTTCTGCATATTCTTAACAATGCCATGAAAAAAGTGCACCGGCAGCGCCCGCTGCTGGCGGTGTTCTGCTGTGGCCTGGATGATTTCAAGGCCATTAATGAGCAGTACGGCTATATGGCCGGTGACAAGCTGCTGAAAGATATTGCCGCACGCCTGCAGAGCCACCGGGTTCAGGCCACCATGAGCGCAGGGCGACTGGGGGCAGACCAGTTTGTGGTCACCCAGGAACACCTGCAGGGTGAAGATGAAGCCAAGGCCACCGCCCGCTGGCTGCTGGAAACCATCAGCCGCCCGGTGCGCATCGACGGCCATGAGCTTAGCCTGACCGCCACCCTGGGCATCGCCCTGTTCCCCAATGACTCCCATGAGGCGGACCGGCTGCTGCAGCAGTCGGAACAGTCCATGACCCTGGCCAAGATCCAGGGGCATAACCACTACCAGTTCTATGTGGCCAGCGTTGACCAGGCCATTCGGGACCGCAAACAACTGGAGCGGGACCTGGAAGAGGCCCTGCCCCACCAGCAGTTCCACCTGGTGTACCAGCCCCAGATCGACTTGCAGAACCGCCGGGTGATCGGGGTTGAGGCATTGCTGCGCTGGTACCACCCCAGTCGCGGCATGGTGCCCCCGGATGAGTTCATTCCCCTGGCGGAGTCCAACAACACCATCATTGAAATCGGTTACTGGGTGCTCCATGAAGCCTGCCGCCAGGCCCGTCTATGGCTCGATGAGGGGCACCAGTTGCGCATGTCCGTTAACCTGTCGCCGGTGCAGCTTCGCCAGGATAATATCGTGCCTATGATCATGGGTATTCTGGCCAGCCACCAGTTACCCCCTCACTGCCTGGAACTGGAGGTGACAGAGACCAGTTTCATGCATAATCTGGATGATGCCATTGGCAAACTGAGCCTGCTGCGGGACCAGGGGCTGCGCATTGCGGTAGACGATTTTGGCACCGGCTATTCGTCCCTCACCTACCTGAAGCGGCTGCCGGTTCACCACCTGAAAATCGACAAACAGTTTATTCAGGACCTGCTGATCAACGAAGAAGACACCCAGATCGCAAACACCATTATCGACCTGGGCAGCAGTCTTAACCTGCAGGTGATCGCCGAAGGGGTGGAAACTGAAGAACAGAGTGTCTATCTGGCCCAACGTGGTTGCCAGTTGGCCCAGGGCTATTTCTTCAGCCGACCCATTGAACCGGCTAACATACCCCCGTTTTTGCGGGATTTTGTTCAGACAACTGCACAGGGAAGCGAGCTTTTATGACCACCACACTGATCGGACTGGCGGTAATTGTCGCCTTGGTACTGTTCACTATCGCCGTTTACAACCGCCTGGTAAAACTGCGTAACCAGGTACGCAACGCCTTTGCCCAGATTGACGTACAGCTGCAGCGCCGCCACGACCTGATTCCCAATCTGGTGGAAACCGCCAAATCCTACATGAAGCACGAGCGGGAGACCCTGACCCAGGTAATGCAGGCCCGTAACGGCGCCGTCGCTGCCCAGGAACAGGCCGCCAAAGACCCCGCAGACGGCGGCGCCATGCGCAAGCTGTCTTCCGCAGAGAACATGCTCACCAAGGCTATGGGCGGCTTCTATGCGGTGTCGGAAAACTACCCGGACCTGAAAGCCAACCAGACCCTGCAGCAGCTGATGGAAGACCTCTCCAGCACTGAGAACCGGGTGGCCTTTGCCCGCCAGGCGTTTAACGACAACGTCATGGGCTACAACATCTACCGGGAACAGTTCCCGAATAACCTGATGGCCGGTTTCTTCGCCTTCAAGCCCGCTGAACAGCTGGCCCTGGAAACCCCCGAGGCCCGCCAGGCTCCTAAAGTCAGCTTCAGCTAAGAGTAGACGCGCCCATGAGCTTCTTCGGCAACCAGGACCGGGCGCGTCGCCGCACCGGGCTGCTCGTTGTTCTTTTTGTCATGGCGGTGGCCATGATCCTGTTCGCGGTCACCGGTCTGGTGTATCTGGTGATTGTCAGCCAGACCGACCCGCAACCCTTCCCCCAGTGGCTGCAAAGTCCCCAGGGCCTGCTTACCGGGGCCGGTATTCTGGTGCTGATCGCCAGTGGCTCACTGTTTCGCTACCTGTCCCTGCGCGGTGGTGGCGAGCAGGTGGCAAAGATGGTCAAAGCCCGCCCCATCGCCCCGGACAGCAACGACCCGGACGAGCGCCGCCTGCGCCATGTGACCGAGGAAATGGCCATTGCCAGCGGCGTTACCATGCCCCAGCTGTATGTGATGGACCGGGAAGAAGGAATTAATGCCTTTGTGGCGGGCTACCAGGCCAATGAGGCTGTGTTGGTGGTTACCCGTGGCACACTCACCCAATTGAACCGGGATGAGCTTCAGGGGGTCGTGGGGCATGAATTCAGCCATATCCTGAATGGCGACATGCGGATCAATGTGCGCCTGATCGCCCTGCTCTCCGGCATTCTTCTGATCGGCCAGTTCGGCCAGGTGTTGCTGCGGGGTGGCATCTACAGTTCCATGGGGCGCAGCAACCGTGGCGGTGGCGGCAATAACCGGGGTGCGGCAGTGGCCATCGGGCTGGCGCTGATGGCAGTGGGCTACATTGGTCTGTTCTTTGGTCGCCTGATCAAGTCCGCCATTTCCCGCCAGCGGGAGTTTCTGGCGGATGCCGCCTCGGTGCAGTTTACCCGGCAACCGGAAGGCATCGCCGGGGCCCTGTACAAGATTCACCGCAATCAGCAGGGCAGCTATCTGCTGCATACCCAGCACGCGGAAGACATGACGCACCTGTGCTTTGGCCAGAGCATTCCCCTCTCCTTCAGCCGGTTTATGGCCTCTCACCCCCCTATTGAAGAGCGGATTACCGCCATTGACCCGTCACTGCTGGCGCGGATGCGGGCCCGTTATGGCCGCCGGCCACCCGCCGGCGCTACGGGCAACCCAGGGGCCACAGCCGCCCCCGCCGGCACCAGCAGCCTGGCCGGTGGCAGCAGCCTGGGCGGTGGCAGCCAGGGCAGCAGCCAGCCAGGCCCGGAAACCCGGGCGGAGTGGATTCGCCGCAATGCCCCCAGCGACGGTTTCAGCAGCAGCGACTTCAAAGGCGGCAACCACCAGGACAATGCCCAGCGCACACACCCGGTGAGCGCTCCCCTGTCTACCCAGACCGGTACTGTCACCCTGGCGGGGGAAGAGTATGCCCGCAAGCTGCTACGGGCCCTGCCAGAGGATTTCTATGACCTGATCCACCAGCCTGCCGGTGCTGCCCACCTGTGCTATGCCCTGGTACTGGCGCCACAGTCCGGAGAACACCGCCAGCAGGGCACAGAGATTCTGGCGCCACTGGGTAACATGGCGGTAGACCGGGACACCCTGAATAGCCTGCTCACCACTCTGGATGAACTGGGGGAATCCATTCACCTGCCCTGCCTGGAACTGGCCCTGGCGGGCCTGCGTACCCTGGATACAAACCAACGCCAGGCACTGATCCAACAGGTAGAGACCATTGCCGCCCTGAACGGGCGCACCAGCCTGTATGAATTCGCCCTGATCGGTTTCCTGCGCAAGCACCTGTCCGCCAAAGCCGGTCACGCAACCCCCACCCGCTACCACCGCTACCAGCCGGTACTGCCTGCGTTACGCCAGCTGATGTGGCTGATGGCAAGGGCCACGGTGGCCGGTGACCCGGTTCTGAGCGCCACGGAGCAGTCAACGCCAGCACCTACTGAAGCGGTGATGGAGCGTTACCGGCTGGCCATGGGTGGCTTTGAAAACCCGCCTAAAGTGCCTGAAAACACCACCATCAGCGCCCGTGACCTGGGCCGTAGCCTGCAACGGCTGGCGCAGTTGTCACCCATGCTTAAGCCTGCGGTGATTGATGCCTGTGGCGACTGCATTCTCAGCAATGGCCATATCAGTTTGCGGGAGTATGAGTTACTGCGGGTGGTGGCTGACCAGCTGGACTGCCCGATGCCACCGCTGGTGATGGCGTAGGTCCAGGGCAAGAAAAACCCCGGGGTCAGTGATGGCGGCTGGGGTTTCAGGTTAATGCTGGCCCAGGGGCAGAGGAGATGCTGGGGATTTATCGCGGCTATAGCCGCTCCTACAGGGGGCTATGGCTGGGTCTGGGGCAGAGGTGGTGCTGGGGATTTATCGCGGCTATAGCCGCGATCAGACTTTGCCCACACCACCTGCGTCTACTTGGTGCGGGCAAAGCGTTTGAATACCCCCTAGCGCATTGGTGGTAACAGGGGGTTACCTTCAAACAACCGGTCCATTTCCGGGGCCTCGAGGCGCTCACGGTCTTCCGGGCTGGTCATGCCCAGGTTCACGTCCCACAGGCGTCCGAACTGGCGTTCAGCTACGGCATTAGCATCGCCTTTTTGACGCAGTATGGTGGGCCGCAGGAACACGATCAGGTTACGCTTGGTGCGCTCCTGGGACTCACTGCGGAACAGCCTGCCCAGATAGGGAATATCCCCCAGGAACGGCACCTTGCTCACTGTGGTGCGGTAGTCTTCATTGATCAGACCACCCAGTACAATGGTTTCACCGTCATCTGCCAGCACCGAGGTCTTGATTTCCCGCTTGTTGGTGATCAGGTCGGCAGCGTTGGCCACAGAGGCGGTAATGTCTTCCGTGGTCTGCTCCACGATCAGGCGCACCACGCCATCATCACTGATGCTCGGGGTGACCTTAAGGGTCAGACCGATGTCTTTACGCTCAATGGTGGTGAAGGGGTTGGCAAAGCCATCCCCGGACTGGGTGGACTGACCGGTACGGAAGGGTACGTTCTGGCCCACAATAATCTCGGATTCTTCGTTATCCAGGGTAATGATACTGGGTGTAGACAGCAGGTTGGCGGCGGTGGAGCTGGACAGGGCCTGGATCAGCACCCCCCATGAGAAACCGCCACTGCGTTGCTGGCCGGCACCCAGTGTGACACCGGAGGATGGGCCGATCAGAGTGTCAGAGGCAATGGCACCAAGTACTTCCCCAAGGCCCAGACCCACGTTATCGAAACTGGTACCGGCAATGGGGGTGGAGCGACCGGACTCGTCACCGGCAGCAAACTGCACACCCAGGTCGTTGCCCACGGAATCACTGATTTCAACAATGGCGGCTTCTATCAGCACCTGTGCACGACGCACATCCAGTTGCTGGATGATGAATTCCACTTCGTTCATCAGAGCCGGCTCGGCCCGCACCACCAGGGCGTTAAGCCCTTCATCGGCAAATATTGCGGCTTCACCCTGGCGGCTGCTGCCGTTACCTTCTCCGGCGATTTCACCCATGATGCCATTGAGCAGGTTGCTCATGGCGGCGGCGTCGGCATGGTTCAGGCGGATAACCCGGGTAGTGCCCCGGGTGGTACTGGGCTGGTCCAGCTTGGTGATCAGGTTGCGCACAGTTTCCCGGAAGGCGGTGGTGCCCCGCAGAATCAGCCGGTTGCTGCGCTCGTCTGCCACTACACTGGCGGTACGGTTGCCCTCACCGGGGCTTCTGCCCAGCTCCCCGGGGCCGAGCTCTTCCAGCAGCTGCACCACATCACCCACCCAGGCTTCTTTCAGCTGAACCACTTCCATTTCATAGTCTGAGGGGCGGTCCAGGTCACGGATCAGGCGCTTGATACGCTGGATGTTGGAGCGGTGGTCACTGATCAGCAGGGCATTGGCGGCAGCCACACCGGCCAGATGGCCGTAACTGGCCACCATGGGGCGCAGTATGGGCACCAGCTCCAGGGCATTGACGTTTTCGATCTGAATGACTTCTGTCATCAGTTGCTGGCTGGGCACTTCCGTGAACCGGGTCAGTACCTCCGCAGACTGCTTGGCGTCACTCTGCTGCACCACCTTGATGGCATCTTCACCGGGCACGGCGGTGAAACCATGCACCTGCAGTACGGTCAGGAACATGTCGTAGACCGCCTCGCTGGTCATGGCGGTATCGGAGATCACCGTTACCTTGCCCTGTACACGGGGGTCCACCACAAAGCTGTAGCCGGTGATATCCGCCACCTGATTTACCAGGGCCCGGATATCCGCTTCCTTGAGGTTCACCGTCCAGGTTTGCTCTTCTTCTGCCACCACCTGCAGTGGTAACACCAGGACGAGCAGCAGAATACATAGGAGTCTTTTCATGCCTGTCATGCACAAATGCCTGTCTGGTTCGTTGTTATTGGATCAATCGGGTACCGGTACGGAAAACGAAAACGTTGTTCCACCCCGGGCGATTTCCACCTGCAATGTGCCTGCCGTGGTCCATTGCTCCATCAGTTCCCGATCACGACTCATTTCACCCAGTTGGTGGCCATTTATGGCGATAATCCGGTCACCCGGCTGCAGATTCATCTGCGACAACATGGGGTTACTGCCATCATATACATAGCCTGCAACATTGTCGCCGGCATCCCTGAGGCCGATACCGGCCAGTGCTGCTTCAGGGTCTTCCTCTAACTGACTGCGGGCCATGTCCAGAAAAGCCGCGCTGTCCCCAGGCATAGACGCTGCACTGGCACTCGGGCTGGCTGCTGAAGCAACCCCCAGCTGCAAGCCGTCGTCTTCGAAAGACAGGGACTCCACTTCCCCGTTACGCTGCAACAGGATGCGCCCTGGCTCCACCGCCAGCAGTTTTGCCTGGCCCGGTAATACATCATCCACTTTGTAGTAGGCCGCGTCACTGCCATCTCGTGCCACAATTGCACCAGAAAGGCGCTCATCTGTGGACAGCGTCACACCATGGAGCGTAAGTCGCAGAGATGTTTCCCGTGCAGTCTGGCGAGCCACCTCAGAAACCCGGGGTTGGTTACCCCGGTCCGGCACCCCAAACAGGGTCATATTGGCCAGTGAACCCCGGTAACCGCCAGTGGCGGACTCCGGTGCCACTGACTGGGGGCCCGCCACCGCTGGCTCTGACCATAGCAGGCGCCAGGTCCACTGCCCCCCTGCCCAACCGGCATAAATTACCAGAAAAAACAGCAAGGTATGAGCCAGCCAAGAGGGCAAACGGGCCATCAACATAGGCTGACTCCGGTACAGCCTACATCAAGCGGGCGCTGGTCACTATGGGGCAAGGCTGTGACGCACATTAAATACCACCTCATCCGGATCGCTTCCATTTCCTGAACCAAACTGCAGGCCGAGCAAGTCCAGCCAATGGCGGCGAATCGCCACTTCAAGCACCGGCTCGGTGGCGGGCATTACCAGGGAAATAGCGGTGCGGGACTCTACCTGATCCTGCAGTCGCACCAGCAGATCTCCCTGGTTCATACTCATATCCGCTTTCAAGGCTGGCAGGCGGTTCTGCTCTATTTGCCCGGCCATGGGCCAGGTGACCACGCCACCGGGCCAGTGGCCCCGGCCGGTGGCCTCAGACCAGCCATGATCTTCACTCCAGATGACAAACAGGCTCTCCAGGGTAACCACGCCACTGGCCTGCACGTTATCCACGTTGGCGACCCGGGTGATTTCATCCAGATCAAACCGGCCCTGGCGCAGCAGAAAGCGCAGCTGCAGGTCCCGGGTGCCGGTGAGGCTGCCCTCGGCACTGGAGCGGCCGGTGGACAGGCGCCATTCCAGGGGCAAAAACCCATGGCGCAGTGCCTTCAGGTCCAGTGCCCAGCCCAGCTGCAGTGACAGGTCCTGCTCCCAATGAACCCGGGCGCTACCATCCCATACTCGCCCGGCCACATTATCGATGCGCAGTTGCGGCGGCAAGGTGACATAGGGGGAGGCCTGCTGCCAGGCCCAGCCCACGGGCAGAAACACCACCATGGACACCGCCCACACCATAATCAACAGCAGGGTCAGCAGCACAATACGCAACGGCCCCAGACGGAAACGGCGTTCCGGGGCTGATGTGGAGGTGAGTGCTTGGTGTGATAATTCTGGCATAGGCGGAGTCTAGCAAATAAAAAACCCCCGGTACTGTGATACCGGGGGTCTTTATTGTCATCTTCGGACATTAATTGATGAGCACCCTTACGGTGCCTGTCCGAAAGGGCAGCTTACAAAAACTACATCATGCCGCCCATGCCACCCATGCCGCCCATATCCGGCATGCCGCCACCGGCACCGCCGGCGTTATCTTCCGGGTGGTCGGTGATCATGCATTCGGTGGTGATCATCAGGCCAGCAACGGAAGCGGCCGCCTGCAGTGCAGAGCGGGTCACTTTGGCCGGATCGATGATGCCCATCTCAATCATGTCGCCGAAGGTCTCGTTGGCAGCGTTGTAGCCGTAGTTACCTTCGCCTTCCAGGATCTTGGCCACCACGACTGCGGGCTCACCACCGCCGTTGTAGACGATCTGCTTGAGGGGAGATTCCATGGCCTTCAGCAGCAGGTTGATACCCACGTTCTGATCTTCGTTGTCGCCTTTCAGACCACTAATGGCCTGCAGGGCACGAATCAGGGCAACACCGCCGCCGGCAACCACGCCTTCTTCAACCGCAGCGCGGGTGGAGTGCAGGGCGTCTTCGACACGGGCCTTCTTCTCTTTCATTTCCACTTCTGAACCGGCACCAACCTTGATCACGGCAACACCGCCGGCCAGCTTGGCAACCCGCTCCTGCAGCTTCTCTTTGTCGTAATCAGAGGAGCTGTCTTCGATCTGCTTGCGGATCTGCTCAACACGGGAAGCAATGTCTTTCTCAGAACCGGCACCGTCGATAACAGTGGTGTTTTCTTTGCTGATGTTGATGCGCTTGGCGGTACCCAGGTCATCCAGAGTGGCATTTTCCAGGGTCAGACCCACTTCTTCGGAGATCACAGTACCGCCGGTGAGGATGGCCAGGTCCTGCATCATTTCCTTGCGACGGTCACCAAAGCCTGGCGCCTTCACAGCGGCCACTTTGACGATACCGCGCATGTTGTTCACTACCAGTGTCGCCAGGGCTTCCCCTTCAACATCTTCGGCAATGATCATCAGCGGCTTGCCAGACTTGGAAACAGCTTCCAGGGTCGGCAGCATTTCGCGGATGTTGGAGATTTTCTTGTCCACCAGCAGGATGTAGGGCTCGTCCAGTTCAACGGCCATGCTTTCCTGGTTGTTGATGAAGTAGGGTGACAGGTAGCCACGGTCGAATTGCATGCCTTCAACCACGTCCAGCTCGTCGTCCAGGCCACGGCCTTCTTCAACGGTGATAACACCTTCTTTACCGACTTTTTCCATGGCGTCAGCAATCAGCTGGCCCACGGTGGGGTCGCCGTTGGCAGAGATGGTGCCCACCTGGGCGATGTTCTTGGCATCGTCACAGGGCTTGGCGGCTTTGCGGATTTCAGCAACAGCGGCTTTACAGGCCTGGTCGATACCACGCTTGAGGTCCATGGGGTTCATGCCAGCGGTGACGGCCTTGATGCCTTCACGCACGATGGACTGAGCCAGTACGGTAGCGGTGGTGGTGCCGTCGCCAGCTTCATCGTTGGTCTGGGAAGCGACTTCCTTGACCATCTGGGCGCCCATGTTCTCGAACTTGTCTTCCAGTTCGATTTCCTTGGCCACAGACACACCGTCTTTGGTCACGGTGGGTGCGCCGAAGGACTTGTCCAGAACCACGTTACGGCCTTTGGGGCCCAGGGTTACCTTGACGGCGTCAGCGAGGATGTTTACGCCGTTAACCATTTTTTTACGTGCTGCGTCGCCGAACTTGACGTCTTTTGCTGCCATAATTCTCGTGTCCTTATCAGTTGTTACAGGGGTTGTGCCGGATCAGTTGCGGTAACAGTCGTGCCCGCAAATTAACCTTCCAGCACACCAAAGAGTTCGTTTTCGCTCATGATCAACAGGTCTTCGCCTTCCAGGGTCACGGTGTTGCCGGCGTACTGACCGAACACAACCTTGTCACCTACCTTGACACCCAGGGGGCGAACTTCGCCGTTATCCAGGGTGCGGCCTTCGCCCACGGCGAGGACTTCGCCCTGTGACGGTTTTTCCTTGGCGCTGCCGGGCAGAACAATACCACCGGCGGTCTTCTCTTCTTCTTCCTTGCGGCGAACCACAACACGGTCGTGTAAAGGACGGATTTTCATTACTGGTGATCTCCACTTTCAGGTTGTCTATAACGCAGTGACCAAAACAGGCGTCTTACTCATGCCATCTGATGATTAGCAGCACCTGCGGGACCGAATTGGCCTGTGACCCTGTATCTTGGGGTAACCGTGGGATTTTCAACGGGTAGAGGGTGATATTTTTTTATTTTTTTGTCACCCGAGGCAAACAACACTTTCTGCAGGGTCTGGCGGGGGGGCTGGCGGGGGAACCGGAGGTAAGCAACCCTGCAGGCCCCGGGGTTAGCCGTTAGCGGGGGCGGTGATCATCCGGTGAATCCAGGGTGTTTTGCCCCCGGGAATCGGAGCCGCTGGTGTCTTTACTGTCATCTTCCCGCTCAAAGTCCCCGTCAATAATGACGTTACCCCGGGCGTCCCGCTGGGGGCCGCTACCGGGGCGGGTTCCAAAGGGGCCCTGGCCGGCGAAGGGGTCCCGGCCCCCAAACGGGTCACCGCCAGGGCGGGGCCCGCCCTGGCCGAATACAAAGGTACTGCTGCCCCCTACCACCATGCGCTGCATCAGCTTGCCCGCCAGCCAGTGGCGGGTGCCAGGCAGCAGACAGAGAAAACCAACGCCATCAGTAATAAAGCCAGGGGTTAGCAACAAGGCACCGCCAACCGCCAGCAACAGCCCTTCCGCCACTTCCCTGGCCGGCATCTCACCGCTGGCCATGCGCTGGTTGGCCCGGGTTAAGGTGGCCAGGCCCTGGTGTTTCAGCAGCGCGGCACCGATCACGGCGGTCAGTAGCACCAGCCCCACGGTGTTGAGGGCACCGATCATGCCCCCCACCTGAATCAGCACCACCATTTCCACAATGGGGAAAATAACAAAAGCAATCAGAAAAATCGGCATGGTGTCTCCGCAACCAGTGCGTTTAATGGCCGGGAGACTCTATACTCCCCACCGTCATTTACAGAATTCATTACTACAGGATACACCCATGAAGCTTCACCATGCAGTCATTGTAATTACCGGCGGCGGCCGTGGCCTTGGCCGTGCCACTGCAGAATACCTGGCCGCCCGTGGCGCCCGCCTGGCATTACTGGATATGGATGCCAGGGTACTGGACGAGGCGGTTGCCGGCTGTAAAGCCGCCGGTGGCGAGGCCCGGGGCTATACCTGCAATGTGGCGGATGAGGCGGATGTGGAAGCCACCTTCGCGGCTATTATGAAGGACTTTGGCGCGCTCCACGGCCTGGTGAACAATGCCGGGATTCTGCGGGACGGCATGCTGGTGAAATGCAAAGATGGAGAAATTGTCAATCGCCTGTCATTGGCCCAGTGGCAGGCAGTAATTGATGTAAACCTGACCGGTACCTTCCTGTGTGGCCGTGAGGCGGCCACCCATATGATCGCCCAGAGCGCCTCTGAGGATTTCACCGGCGGCTGCATCATTAACTTATCCAGCATTTCCCGGGCGGGCAACATCGGGCAGAGTAACTACTCCGCCAGCAAGGCGGCGGTGTGTGCCCTGGCCACCGGCTGGGCCAGTGAGCTGGCCCGCTACCGGATTCGCGCCATGGCCATTGCCCCGGGCTTTATCGGCACCGAGATGATTGCCTCCATGAAGCCGGAGATGCTGGAGCGTATGACCGCGGGGATTCCCCTGAAGCGGGTGGGTCAGCCGGATGAGATTGCCAGTACTGTGGCGTTTATTCTGGAGAATGATTACCTGTCTGGCCGGGTCATCGAAGTGGATGGTGGGCTGCGGTTGTAGGGTTGGTTTTGGGCAAAGCCTCATCGCGGCTATAGCCGCGATAGGTTTTCAGCATCTCCTGAAGCCTGCAAGAAAGCATTGGCGGTTCAACAAAGAGAGCAGTATGACCAGCACCCATAAAAACCAGAACGCCACTAACCCGGAGTTGCCCGGGGAAGGCCTGCGGGTTTACCTGCAGCCCCGGGTGCTGGGCATGCTGTTTCTGGGCTTCTCTGCGGGCTTGCCGCTGCTGCTGGTGGGGGGCACCTTTAGCGCCTGGCTGCGGGATATCGGGATTGAGCTGGCGGCCATTGGCTTTCTCAGCTGGGTGGGTATGGCCCACTCCATCAAGGTGCTGTGGGCGCCGTTAATTGACCGCCTGCCGGTGCCCTTGCTGACCCGGTGGTTTGGCCGGCGGCGGGCCTGGATGTTGCTGGCACAGGTGGTGATCGCCGGTTCCCTGCTGGGCATGGCCCTGACGGACCCCACGGAGAAGCTCTGGCTGGTGGCTGTGTGGGCTATTCTGGCGGCCTTTGGTTCTGCTACCCAGGATGTGGCCATTGATGCTTACCGGGTAGAGGCAGAGGCCAGCCACCGCCAGGCGGCCATGGCGGCCACCTATGTGGCGGGGTACCGGGTGGCGGTGTTAATGGCCATGGCCGGGGCCTTTCACATTGCGGCGATCAGTAACTGGTCGGTGGTGTACGCCACCATGGCGGTGTTGATGGGGGTGGGCATTGTCACCACCCTGATTATTGCTGAACCGGCGGTGCGCATTAACCGGGTAACGGCAGAAATGGAGCACCGGGTGACCCAGTACCTGGCCAGCACCCGCCACGCAGGGCTCCGCCAGCGCTTTATGGCCTGGTTTATCGGCGCCGTGGTGTGCCCCTTTACGGACTTCTTCAAACGCTATGGCAAGGCCGCCCTGCTGATCCTGCTGTTTGTGGGCACTTTCCGCATCAGTGATATTTTCATGGGGGTTATGGCGGGGCCCTTCTATCTGGACCTGGGCTTTAGCAAAGAAGAAATCGGCAATGTGGCCGGGGCCTTTGGTCTGGGCATGACCCTGTTTGGCGCTGCCCTGGGGGGCGTGTTGGTGGCCCGTTTCGGCATTGCGCCGATTCTGATTTTCACCGCTTTTATGGCCCCGGCCACTAACCTGACCTTCTCCTGGCTGGCGGTGCTGGGACCGGAAACCCACGGTCTGGTGATTGCGATTATTGCCGACAATATTACCGGTGGCATGGCCATTTCGGTTTTTCTGGCCTACCTGGCGAGCCTGACCAACACCGCCTATACCGCTACTCAGTATGCGTTGTTCAGCTCTTTGATGACCCTACCCGGGCAGTTCTTTGGGGGCTTTACCGGCTGGCTGGCAGAACAGGTGGGCTGGTTCTGGTTTTTTATCATTGCCTCCGGCTTTGGCCTGCCGGCGATTGTGTTGGCTCTGGTGCTGTTGCGCCTGGCCCACCCGGATCGTAGCCAAAGCCCGGCAATGGATGCGGAGGCATCCGACCAGGAAAGTGCCAAAGCGTGAAGCAGTTCCACTAATTTGGCAGAAGTTAACAAAGTCTGGCGGTAGACTGGCAAAAACCTATTAGTTGCTGGCGCACATGTCGGCCACTAGCCCTTGCCGTAGCGAGCGATCATGCCAAATCTGGACCTGCCTATTCTTATCGTTGACGATGCCAAATTCAGCAGCGCCGTCATCCAACGCACCTTAAAGAATGCAGGTTATCGCAATATCCGCACCACCAGCAGTGCCCCCGCTGGGCTCAAACTGCTGGAACAGCAGCCGGTCAGCCTGCTCATTGCCGACTGGCTGATGCCCGACATGGACGGTCTTGAACTCACCGACCGGGTGCGGCAACTGGATGAGCAGCGGGACCACTACACCTACATTATTCTGCTTACCGCCCGTGACGGCACCGATGCCCTGGTAGAAGCCTTTGACCGGGGCGTGGATGATTTTGTGTACAAGGCAGATATGAGCAAGCAGCTGCTGCCCCGGGTGTTTGCCGCAGACCGCCTGGTAGACCGGCATAACAGCCTGCTGGCCACTAACCAGTTATTGCGCCTGAATGTACAACGCCTGAGTGACCGGGATCTGATTGACAGCGACACCAGCTTACCCAACCACCGCTATGCCCTCACCCGGCTGCACCAGGCTTTAGAGTCTACGGAAGCCCGTGGCGGCGCTACCGGTTACCTGGTGCTGGCCATTCGCAACTGGCAGGGCCTGAGTACCCGCTATTCCGAGCGGGCCATGCAGGAGCTGGCAGCAGGCATCGGTCGCCGCCTGGCGGACCTGATTCGCCCCATGGACGCTCTGTGCCGTACGGCACCGGACCAGTTCACCCTGGTGTCCTGGTTTACGGATCCGGGCCAGTGCACCACCGGCACCTTTCGCCGCCTCCATGAAGGGGTGAATCACAAGGCATTTAAAACCGCAGCCGGGTTTATTTCCGTTGAGGCCGCTATGGCCCTGTGTGTGGTGGACCACAGCGACAGCAGCCACACCGACCCGCAATCAGTTCAGGGGGCGGCAGCTCAGGCCCTGCTTTCTGCCCGGGACACCCACACCTTCACCAGCACCCGCCCACTGCATAACGGCAAAGAGCGGGCAGGCAACAGTCTGTAACCTGCCTTGGCTCACTGTTACAGCCACACACCCTTGTACAACAGACCCTTTGGCCAGCCGGGGCTATCATTACTTCGTGGATGTAGGTTGTATCCCCCAGGGTAGAGGAGTCAGGCAGTCCCTCTGCCGCAGTCTGGGTCACATTCGCCGTAACGGTTTACAAAGCAAAGAAGTTTAAGAAGAGAAGCAATAAAACCGGCAAAAGGGCATTAGGCAGTAGTGTTCAGGGGGGAAGAGCACCACGGTTTTCCCGCCGCAGTTGAACACTGAAGTCGCGAGAAGAATTGTTTATTGGCAGTTTTCCTCAGGGCGAGGGTTTCGGCAATTTCCTTCGCCGCAGTCGGGGAGTTTTTCCTCTATTTAAGACGAACCTTCGGGTTCGTCTTTTTTATGTGCCTGTGTTTTATGGGTCAGTATTTTATGCCGGATACCCCGTAATGGCCCGAATCCGCCGATACAGGGGCTTAAGGCGACCATAAAGCGGGCGGTATACCTGCCGGTAAAGACGGTCATAGAGTTGCCGGTTGGCGGGGCCTGGTTCAAAGCGCTGCCCCGGGCGGGTCATGGCAGCCACGGCGGTGGCGTAATCCGGGTGCAGACCCAGGCCAACAGCCCCGTTAATGGCGGCTCCCAGGCCCGAGGTTTCATACAGGTGGGCACGTTCTGTTGCCAGGCCGAAAATATCGGCAGTCAGTTGCATAGCGGCATCGCTCTGGGAGCCACCACCGGCTACCCGCAGGCGGGTAATGGCCACGCCGCTGCGCTTCTCGATCCGCTCCCTGCCCTCCCGTAATCCATAGGCCAGCCCTTCAAGCAGCGCACGGTATACATGGGCACGGTTATGCACGTCGCCAAAACCGATCATACTGCCTTTGGCTTCCGGCCCCGGCTGCCTGACCCCGGGGGACCAGTAAGGCTGCAACATCAGCCCCATGGAACCGGCAGGCACCTGCTCTACCAGCCCTTCGAACAGACTCTCTGGGGTTACCCCCTGGGCGTCTGCCGCCTGCTGCTCCTGCAGGCCGAACTCCTGTTTGAACCAACTGACCATCCAGAAGCCCCGGTAGATCATCACCTCGGTACAGTAATGGCCGGGCACCGCGGAAGGATAAGGCGGCAGAAACCGGGTCGGTTCGATGTAGCGCTCTGTGCAGGTATTGATGGTGGCGGTGGTGCCAAAGCTCAGGCAGGCGGTCTCTGGGGTCAGGGCACCACAACCCAGCACTTCGCAGGCCTTGTCAGAAGCGGCGGCGATAACCGGCAGGCCCGCTGGCAGGCCCAGATGGCGGGCGGCCTCTGGCTGCAGCTCACCCAGCACCTCTCCCGGGGGCACCAGCCTGGGCAGCATCTCTGGCGTTACCGCCATGATCTGCCACTTGAAATCCTTCAGGTTGGCCCACTGCTGGCGCTTGTAATCAAAGGGCAGGTAACCCACCTGGCTGCCGCTGGAGTCCACAAACTGGCCGGTCAGGCGCCAGTTCAGGTAACCGGACAGCAGCAGGTAATGGGCGGTGTTCTGCCACAGTTGCGGCTGGTGCTGGGCAATCCAGTTGGCCTGGGTCTGTTCCCGTAACCGCTGAATGGTTTCTGCCAGCCCCAGAGCTTTGAATACCCAGCCCAGGGGGGCTTTCACCGGGGTATCAATGGTGGCACGGCGCTGGTCCAGCCAGACCATGGCGGGGCGCAGGGGCTGGCCCTGGGCATCCAGGTTGACCACGGTGCCCCGCTGGGTGGTGAGGGTGACCCCCCGTACCCGGTCAGGACTGAGATCAGGGCTCTTTTCCACACTCTGCCATAACGCCTGGCAGGCTTTGCCCAGGCTGTCCCAGTAGTACTGGGGGTGCTGTTCTGCCCAGCCGGGCTGCTCGGAGAAATAGGCTTCCAGGGGCTGGCGGCCTTTGGCCAGCAGGTTGCCACGGGTATCAAACAACAGGGCCCGGACACTCTGGGTGCCGTTATCGATGGCCAGGATCAAGGGCTCTGTCATGGGGATGCCGGGACCTGGGGGGCTTCCGGGGGCAGGCTGTAGTTGGCCCGCCACAGGGCCAGGTATCGTTCTTCCTCCCGGTGCCAGCGCGGGTCATCCCAGCCCAGCAGCAACTGGCACTGTTCCCGAATGGCCGGCAACCAGGCCGCGGCCCCTTCCGGCAACAGCAGCCCCAGGCGGGTGCGGCGCAGCAGCAGGTCGTCCAGGTGCTGTACCTGTTCCTGGCTGGCTGACCATTGCAGCTCCGCCCAGAGAGTGTCGGTGCCACCGATGCCCTGATGTTCACCGGCGGTGAGTACGGCTGGCAGCATAGGGCCGTAACGGCCCTGCAGGCGCCGCCACTGGCGGGCGGTCAGGGTGGCCGGGCGTTGCATGGCAGGAGCGGGTGAGAACACCGGCTGGCGCAGGTCGCTTATATGGGGCGCCGGGGGCAAATAGGGCTCTGCCGCCGTTAACACTTCCCTGGCGATCAGGCGGAAGGTGGTGAGCTTGCCACCGGCCACACTGATCAGGCCCTGATCATCCCAGATGGCATGCTCCCGGGATTCGCTGGAGGGGGCCCGATTACCGCCTTTTTCGCTGGACACCACCGGGCGCACGCCGGACCAGGTGCTCATGATATCCGCTGCAGTTAATTGCGCCTGGGGGAACACATGATTGACCCCCTGAAGCAGGTAATCCAGTTCCTGCTGATCAATCACGGCTTCCCGGTCCAGATCCGGGACATGGTCCAGATCCGTGGTGCCCACGACGGTGACCCCTTCCCAGGGAAACACGAACATGGCCCGGCGGTCCTGGGGGTGAAACAGTGAGAGTGACGCCGCCACCGGCAGACGCCAGAACGGTACGATTAAGTGGCTGCCCCGTAACGGCCGGATTCTGCGCCCTGCCCCCAGTTGCTCCCGCAGGCGGTCGCTCCAGGCGCCGGTGGCGTTAACTACCGCTTTGCTGCGCAGCTCCAGGGTGGCGCCGTTAAGGCGGTCATCCAGTGTCACGGTGCAGCCAGTGTCGTCCGGTTGTACCCGGGTAGCCGCCAGGTAGTTTACCGCTTCGCCACCCTGGGCCCGGGCTTCATGGAGCAGCCGCATGACCAGGCGGGAGTCTTCGGTGATGGCATCAGAGAAACGGGTGGCCCCCAGCAGGTTTTCCTGGCGCAGCCCCGGCAACCAGCGCAGGGCACCAGCGGGGGAATAGAAACGGCGGGTGCGACGACCGGCGATCAGGTCATACAGCCACAGTAACAGGCCGAACACCCGGGGCCCGGGAAACTGCTTGCGATAATGGGGCATCAGGTAATACAGGTTATCCACCAGTCCCGGCACTTCATTGAGCATGCGCTCACGCTCCCGCACCGCATCCCGGGTCAGGTTGAAGTGACCGCTGCCCAGGTAGCGCAGGCCCCCATGGACCATTTTTGAGGAACGGCTGGAGGTGCCCCAGGTAAAGTCCTGCTGGTCTACCAGCAGCACCCGGTAACCGCTGCGACAGGCTTCCCGGAGAATGCCGGCACCGGTGATGCCGCCACCGATCACGATCAGATCCCAGGGCTCGCCTCGCTGCAGTTTCGCCAGTGACTCAGCGCGTGAGGCCATCAGTGGTGCTCCTCCTGGTCATGGGGGGTTGGCACGGGTGTATCCCCGGGCTCCGGCATCAGCAGGGTGCCCGGGTTCAGCAGCCCCTGGGGGTCAAATTCCCGGCACAGGCTGGTGATGGCGGCCATGGCCCGGGGGCCTTTCTCCCGGGCCAGCCAGGGGGCGTGATCCTTCCCCACCCCGTGCTGGTGGCTGATGGTGCCCCGGTTGCCCACGATAAGAGCCGAGGTGGAGGTTTTCAGTGACTGCCACCGGGCCAGGGTGGCCGGGTAGCTGTCAGCACAGGGGAAGACATAGGTGGTGTAAATGCTGCAGCCCTGGCTGTACACGTGGGACAGGTGGCTGAACACGTGCACCGGCTGCTGCTCCACTGACAGACCCTGGCGCAGGTTCTGCTCCATGGCGTTCATCAGGGTGTCTACGTTATCCCAGTCGGTGGCGGTTTCCAGGGTGTCTACGGCGTAGCCTTCCTGCCACAGGGCTTCCCGCAGGTAAGGCATGGTGAAGCGTTTCTCCGCCCACTTTTTGCCTAAGGCGGTGCCGGTGTAGACACCGTTAAAACGGCGGCTGACCCGGCGCATTTCTGCCAGGCCGGTGCGGCACTGGGCTGGGCTGCCGGTGACCCCCAGGGTCATCATGCATTTGCCCTCACCGCAGCGGCGCCAGGACAGATACCCCTCCAGCAGGCGGATCTGCCCCGGGTGCCCGGCCAGGGCCAGCTGGGTTTCCGTTTCAATGGCGTTGCTCAGGCGCAGCATGGACAGGTTAACCCGCTGCTGCACC
>REBR01000277.1 GCA_007692645.1 Halomonadaceae bacterium
GTTAAGTGTTTCTTCACCCAAGTGGTCCAGCTTCAGCAGTACGTGATCCTTATTGGGACCACAGCCGCGGCCTTCAAGAATCTCCAGCACCATGGAGCGGGCCACCACATCACGGCCAGCAAGGTCTTTGGCGTTGGGTGCATAACGCTCCATAAAGCGTTCGCCTTCGGAATTGATCAGGTATCCCCCCTCACCCCGACAACCTTCGGTCACCAGTGTGCCGGCACCGTGAATACCGGTGGGGTGAAACTGCCACATTTCCATATCCTGGGCAGAGAAGCCTGCGCGCAGGGACATACCCAGACCATCGCCGGTGTTAATCAGGGCGTTGGTGGTGGAGGCGTAAATACGACCGGCGCCGCCGGTGGCCAGAACCGTAGCCTTGGCCTTAAGGTAAGCCACTTCACCGGTTTCAATTTCCAGAGCAACAACACCGACTACCTGATCATTGGCGTTTTTCACCAAATCCACTGCGTACCACTCGTTCAGGAAGGTGGTACCTACCTGCAGGTTGGCCTGATACAGAGTGTGCAACAGGGCATGACCGGTACGGTCAGCAGCAGCACAGGTCCGGGAAGCCTGGCCACCCTTGCCGTAATCCTTGGACTGACCACCGAAAGGACGCTGATAAATGCGGCCCTTTTCAGTACGGGAGAACGGCAGACCCATGTGCTCCAGCTCAAACACCGCCTTTGGACCCACTGAGCACATATACTCAATGGCTTCCTGGTCACCGATGTAATCGGAGCCCTTGACGGTGTCATACATGTGCCAGCGCCAGTCATCGTTGGGATCATCACTGGCAATAGCGCAGGTGATGCCGCCCTGGGCAGACACGGTGTGGGACCGGGTTGGGAAAACCTTGGTAACACAGGCGGTTTTAACCCCGGATTCGGTCAGCTGATGGGCTGCCCGCAAGCCGGAACCACCACCACCAATTACCAGCGCATCGAATTCAATCGTTTTGATACTAGCCATTTATTACAGCCCCCAGAAAATCTGAATACCCCAGATCAGGTATACGAACAGGATCAGCACAGAGAGTGTCTGCGCCAGAAAGCGGATTGCCGTGCCATGGAAGTAATCGGTAATCACCGTCCAGACACCGATCCAGGCGTGCGCGATTAAAGCCAGCAATGCCAGCATGCTGAAAATACGCATCCAGGTCTGCTCGAACAGCCCGGCCCACTGGGCATAACCCATTTCCGGTGCGGCCAGAACATAGCCAACCAGAAACAGGGTATAGAGTGCCAGGATAACGGCGGAAACCCGCTGCATCATCCAGTCAGAGACACCACTGCGACCGAAGTTAGTAACACTCTTCACCATATCCATACTCCCAGCAGCACAATCACAATCACGGAAATCACCACGGTAGCCTTGGCCGCCAGACGGGCAGAGGCGAGTTCTTCACCGATACCAAAGTCCGCGATCAAATGCTTTACGCCAGCAATCAGGTGATAGGCCAGTCCGGCCAGAATTCCCCATAGAATAAGTTTTGCCAACGGGTTGTCGAGCAGGCTTGCAACACTGTTGAAGCCGGACTCTCCAGAGAGGGAACGGTCCAGCAGAAACAGCAGTATTGCCATGCCGATAAATACGATGATGCCGCTGATACGGTGCAGAATTGAGATAATTGCCGGTAATGGGAAATGCAATTTGCCAAGATCGAGATTGACTGGTCTTTTCGTATTCACAGTTCACTCACACTCTAAATGGCCCAGCCGGTTTTCACCGGTGGAGCGGTTAGTGGACGGATGACTCTGGCGTGCAGTCAGGAAGGAAGGTGTCGCCAACGTTGACGGGCTCCCGTTTCCGGGCCTCGAATTATAATGACTGGCCATTTTAATTACAAACCGGTTAGACCCGAATCCCATAATTTCACCTAACAGCTGTTGGCTGAATAACGGAAGCATTGACAAAAAGTAACCAGACCCTATATTTTGCCGCCACGTTTGCCTGCGGCAAAGGCGTCGCTGAAACGTTTCATCTACGCATAATATTTGCAGACCGTGACGCCTGCCATGGCTTTTGCGATACTATGCAACCCTGATACAAAGCGAGCGCATCCACTGCGCCCGGAAAGCTGATTCAACAGGAGAGCACCATGAGCAACGAGAAAGCGACGCTTTCGGTGGGTGACAAGACTATCGAACTGCCCATCTACTCCGGTTCAGAGGGGCCCGACGTCGTTGACGTGCGCAGCCTGGTACAGCAGGGCCTGTTTACCTATGACCCGGGCTTTGTATCCACCGCAGCCTGCGAATCGGCCATTACCTTCATTGACGGCGCCAAAGGCATTCTGCTTCACCGGGGCTACCCCATTGACCAGTTGGCAGAGAATGCCGATTACCTGGAAGTCTGCTACCTGCTGCTTCATGGTGAACTGCCCACACCGGAAGAGGATGAACGCTTCCGCACCACGGTCAACAATCACACCATGATTCATGATCAGATGAGCCATTTCTTCAATGGTTTCCGCCGTGATGCACACCCCATGGCCATTATGTGTGGTGTGGTGGGCGCCCTGTCAGCTTTCTATCATGACACCATGGACATGACCGACGAACATGAGCGGGAAATTGCCGCTTTCCGTCTGGTGGCAAAAATGCCTACCATCGCCGCCATGTGCTACAAGTATTCCATGGGGCAACCGTTCATGTTCCCCCGTAACAACCTGAGTTATGCGGAAAATTTCCTGCAGATGATGTTCGCTACCCCCTGCGAGGAATATACGGCTAACCCGGTTATCGCCAAGGCCATGGACCGCATATTTATTCTTCATGCCGACCATGAACAGAACGCTTCAACCTCAACCGTTCGCCTGGCAGGCTCCACTGGCGCCAACCCCTTCGCCTGCATTGCCTCTGGCATTGCCGCCCTCTGGGGGCCGGCTCACGGTGGCGCCAATGAAGCCGTACTGACTATGCTCGGTGAAATTGGTGATGAATCCCGCATTGAAGAGTATGTTGCCAAAGCCAAAGACAAAGATGACCCCTTCCGCCTGATGGGCTTTGGCCACCGGGTGTACAAGAACTTTGACCCCCGGGCCAAGGTAATGCGTGAGACCTGCCATGAAGTGCTGAAAGAACTGGGCCTGGAAGACGACCCGTTGTTCAAGATGGCTCAGAAGCTGGAAAAAATCGCCCTGGAAGACGAGTATTTTGTGCAGCGTAAACTCTACCCCAATGTGGATTTCTACTCCGGCATCATCCTGAAAGCCATAGGCATTCCCACTTCCATGTTCACGGTGATCTTTGCCCTGTCCCGTACCATTGGCTGGTTTGCCCACTGGAATGAGATGGTCAGCACCAGTTACCGCATCGGCCGTCCCCGACAGCTATACACCGGGCCGAGCAAGCGGGATTATCCGAAAAAGAAGTAAATGTTGATCTGTACCGAAAAAACCCGCCACTGGCGGGTTTTTTTATGAGTGTGGTATTTTCCACTGCAACAGCAGCAATTGACTCCACAAAAAACGAGGCCCCAGCATGGCAATGCAAATCAGTTTTATCGGCCTGGGCGTGATGGGTTACCCCATGGCAGGGCATCTGGCCGGACTGAAAGAGGTACAGGTCAGGGTCTGGAACCGCAGCAGCGACAAATCCCGGCGCTGGCTGGAGGAATACCCCGGGAGTCTTGCTGAGAGCCCCGCTGAAGCCGCTGCAGGGGCCGATCTGATTATTACCTGTGTCGGTGCCGACCCGGATCTGGCCGCCCTGTACCTGGGTCCTGACGGCATTATGGCCCATGCACCGGCCGGCGCCCTGCTGGTGGATCACACCACCGCTTCTGCACAGATGGCCCGGAACCTGGCTGAAGAGGCGCAGCGCAGGCAGCTGCAGTGGCTGGACGCGCCGGTGTCCGGTGGCCAGCAGGGAGCACAAAAGGGACAGTTAACGATTATGTGTGGCGGGGAAAAAACCGCTTTCGAACGGGCCAGGCCGGTACTGGACGTCTATGCCAGGGCCATCAATCACCTGGGCGCAGCAGGCGCCGGGCAACTGACCAAATGTGTCAACCAGATTGCCGTCGCCGGGGTGCTGCAGGGGCTGGCAGAAGGGCTGCATTTTGCCGAGGAAGCCGGCCTGAACCGGGAGGCGGTACTGCAGGTGATCTCCCAGGGTGCCGCCCAGTCCTGGCAGATGGATAACCGAAGCGCCACCATGCTGGCTGAGCAATACGAGCACGGCTTTGCCGTGGACTGGATGCGCAAGGACCTGGCCATTTGCCTTCAGGAAGCCCGCAGCAACGGCGCTGCCTTACCGGCGACGGCACTGATCGATCAGTTCTATGGCGATGTTCAGGGAATTGGAGGTGGTCGCTGGGATACCTCCAGCCTGCTTGAGCGCTTGCGCCGGAACAGAAAAAAACCCTGAATCCGGTACAGGAATCAGGGTTTATGCCGGGGTAACGGAGCAATTAAAGCTCCAGCCTGACGGATACTGCCCCAGGCTGGTTTCAACAGACCATTATCCCGTGCCCGTTTTCTTTGCCACTACTTTTTTTACAGGGGCTTTTTTGGCGGTGGCTTTCTTGGCTGCCGGCTTTTTGGCGGCTGCTTTTTTCTTCGCCGGGGCTTTCTTGGGGGCGTCCTGCACTTCCCATTGACCATCCCGGTACCAGGCAGACCAGCCGGTGGCTTTACCGTCCTTTTCAGAGAGCACGTACTGCTCCTGGGTCTTGCGGCTGTAACGGATGACCGCAGGGTTACCCTCAGGGTCCTGCTCCGGTGCTTTCAGCAGAAAGTCGTACTTCGGATCAATGGCGTCACCGTGGGGCTTGATTTCACTCACCAGTGGTGCCCGGGTTTCCCGGTTCTTGGGAAACTTGCTGGCAGCGAGAAACAGCCCCGCCGCCCCATCACGGAGAATGTAGGTATCATCCACTTTCTGGCAGGCCAGTTCCGGCATCGGCACCGGGTCCATCTTTGGCGGCGCCGGCTCACCACTGCGCAGCAGCTTGCGGGTATTTTTGCAGTCTTCGTTGGTACAGCCGAAGTATTTGCCAAAACGCCCGGTCTTGAGCTGCATTTCGCTGCCGCATTTGTCGCATTCCAGGGTCGGACCTTCATAACCCTTGATACGGAAACTCCCCTTCTCCACTTCGTGGCCTGAACAATCCGGGTTGTTGCCACAGATATGCAGCTTGCGCCCTTCATCAATCAGGTAGCTGTCCATGGCAGTGCCACACAGCTTGCAACGGTGTTTCTGCCGTAACAGGCGGGACTCCCCTTCTTCGTCATCAGCACTGACGGCTTCGTCACCGGACACCAGGTTGAGGGTTTTCTTGCAACGCTCTTTCGGTGGCAGTGAGTAGCCGGAGCAGCCCAGGAAGACGCCGGTACTAGCATTACGAATCTGCATATGACGGCCACAGCTGGGGCACTCAATATCCGTGTCTGTGGGCAGGTTGCCCCGCATGCCACCTTCACTGGCCTCAGCCTCTTCCAACTGGCTGGAGAACTGCTGGTAGAAATTGTTCAGTACCTGCTTCCATTCCAAGGAGCCTTCGGCAATGCCATCCAGCTCTTCTTCCATGCGGGCGGTAAAGCCAAAATCCATCAGGTTGGAGAAGGATTCACAGAGGCGATCGGTGACAATGTCACCCATTTTTTCTGAATAAAAGCGCCGGTTCTCCAGGCGCACATAACCCCGGTCCTGGATGGTGGAAATAATCGAGGCATAGGTGGAGGGCCGGCCAATACCCCGCTTCTCCAGCTCTTTTACCAACGCCGCTTCGGAAAAACGGGGGGTTGGCTTGGTGAAATGCTGACTGGGAATCAGCTGTTCCAGGTCCAGCTTTTCCCCGGTTTTTACATCTGGCAGCACCACGTCCGCTTCTTTTTTGCCACCGGGGGGCAACACATGCTGAAAACCGTCAAAGCGGATAATGCGACCACGGGTGCGCAGCTCGTAACTGGCAGCCTGTACCGTGATGGAAGAGCTGATAAATTCCGCATCGGTCATCTGACAGGCCACGAACTGGCGCCAGATAAGGTCATAGAGCCTCTCAGCATCCTTCTCAAGGCCGCTGACCTTACCCGCTGTCACGCTCACGTCAGAAGGACGGATCGCCTCGTGAGCCTCCTGAGCCCCCTCCTTGGAGGAATAGTAACGGGGTGACTCGGGCAGGTACTTGTCGCCGTACATGCTCTTGATGTGGTTGCGGGCACTCTGGATGGCATCCTGACTCAGATTCGTGGAGTCAGTCCGCATGTAGGTAATATAACCGGCCTCATAGAGACGCTGGGCCATGGTCATGGTTTTCTTGACGCTGAAACTCAGCCGGTTACTGGCGGCCTGCTGCAGGGTCGAGGTAATAAAAGGCGCATTAGGCTTGGACCGGGTCGGTTTATCTTCCCGCTTGACCACCTGATAACTGGCTTTGGCCAGAGCTGCTTCATGGCGCTTGCTTTCGGCTTCTGTGGTGGGCCGGTAAGCCTTATCGTCCACCCGGGTCACTTCAAAAGGCACAAGGGTGTTGTCGGCTTTAAGGTCCGCCTTCATTTCCCAGTATTCTTCCGGCACAAAGGCACGGATTTCCCGCTCACGCTCTACAATCAGGCGCACTGCCACGGACTGTACCCGACCGGCGGATAAGCCGCGAGCCAGCTTGGCCCACAACAGCGGAGACACCATATAACCCACTACCCGGTCCAGGAAACGCCGGGCCTGCTGGGCGTTTACCCGGGCATAGTCCACTTCCGTGGGCTTGATAAAGGCCTTCTGAATGGCTTTTTTGGTGATTTCGTTAAACACCACACGGCGGTACTTGTCGTCACTGCCGCCAATGGTTTCCTTGAGGTGCCAGGCAATCGCCTCCCCCTCTCTGTCCAAATCCGTTGCCAGATAGATGGCATCAGCGGTTTTTGCCAGGCGCACCAGCTCACTCACCACCTTTTCTTTACCCGGCAGGATTTCATAGCGGGCCTCCCAGTCACGCTCAGGGTCCACCCCCATACGCTTGATCAGCTGATCCCGCTGTTTGCGCTTCTGGTAGAGGGCTTTCTCTTGCGGTTCCATCTTGCGGGTCTGGGCTGCCAGCCGGGCCCGCTCCTTGGGGTCCACGGGGGCGCCGGAGCCGCTCACAGGCAGATCGCGAATGTGGCCGACACTGGATTTAACAATGTAATTGTCACCCAGGTACTTGTTTATGGTCTTCGCTTTGGCCGGTGACTCGACTATGACCAGACTTTTACCCATAGGGCTGTTGTCCCTTTATTACGCAGTTCGTGCCACGACTCTGTAAAAAACAGAAGTTCGGTGACCTCTTTGGCGACAATTTATATGGCCTGAGTGGCCCCCGGTCAAGTTGTGTCTTTCCCACAGGCAAAAAAAAACCCGGCACAAGGCCGGGCTTTTGACCTGCTCAGACCGCTATCAGAGGCGTTCCCACACCGTGGCAATGCCCTGACCGAGACCGATACACATAGTGGATACACCCAGCTTTCCACCACGATCCTGCAGTACATTCAGCAGGGTAGTGGAAATCCGCGCGCCGGAACATCCCAGAGGGTGCCCCAGGGCAATTGCGCCGCCATTGACGTTGACGATGTCATCCATCTTGTCCATCAGCTTGAGATCCTTGATGACTGGCAGAGACTGACCGGCAAACGCCTCGTTCAGTTCCCAGTAATCAATGTCTTCCACTTTCAGGCCAGCACGCTTCAACGCCTTCTTGGTGGCCGGCACCGGGCCGTAACCCATGATGGCGGGATCACAGCCGGCAACTGCCATGCTGCGGATCTTGGCGATGGGCTTAATGCCCAGGGCCTTGGCCTTGGCAGCAGACATCAGTACCAGGGCAGAAGCCCCGTCAGTCAGCTGTGAAGATGTACCCGCAGTAACGGTACCGCCCTTGGGATTGAAAGCCGGCTTCAGCTGGCCCAGGCTCTCAGCGGTGGTTTCAGGACGGATGGTTTCGTCCTCTGTCACCAGTACCCGGAAACCATTTTCATCATGGCCTTCGATAGGAACGATTTCATTACGGAAGCTACCATTCTTGGTGGCTTCATGGGCACGCTGGTGGGAGCGGGCGCCGAATTCGTCCTGCTGCTCCCGGCTGATGCCGTGCATCTTGGCCAGCATCTCTGCAGTCAGGCCCATCATGTTGGAGGCCTTGGCAGAATACTTGGAACTGGCGGGGTTATGGTCAAACCCTTTGGTCATGGCGATGTGACCCATATGCTCCACACCACCTACCACAAACACATCGCCGTTACCGGTTTCGATGGCCTGGGCAGCGGTGTGAATCGCCGTCATGGCAGAACCACAAAGGCGGTTTACGGTCTGTGCCGCAGCTTCGTGGGGCAGACGGGTCAGCAGTGCCATCTGGCGGGCAACGTTAAAGCCCTGCTCGCCGGACTGATTAACACAGCCCCAGATCACATCTTCCACATCTTTCGGGTTCAGCTTGGGATTGCGGTCAAACAGTGCTTCTACCAGGGCGGCGGACAGGGTCTCAGCACGCACATTGCGGAAGCAGCCATTTTTGGCCTTGCCCATGGGGGTCCGTACGCAATCGACGACGACAACGTCATTCGGATTAAGGCTCATAGATCTTTCTCCGTCAGGAAAACTCGTTCAAACGATTAACCGTGAAATTTCTTGCCGGCTTTCGCCATTTCACGCATGCCATCGGTCGGGTGATACAGCGGACCCAGGGCTTTGTGCTTGTCTGCCATGTCGCAGAACGCGGCCAGACCCATATCGTCGATATAGCGCAGGGCACCACCACGGAACGGCGGGAAGCCGATACCGAAGATCAGGCCCATATCCGCTTCCGCGGGGGTGGCCACGATGCCGTCTTCCAGACAACGAACGGTTTCAATGCACAGGGGGATCATCATGCGTTCAATGATGTCTTCATCGCTGAAGTCTTCCTGCTTTTGGACGATGGGCTTGAGCAGCTTGTAGGACTCTTCGTCCGCCACTTTCTTCTGCTTGCCCTTACGATCCAATTCGTACTTGTAGAAGCCTTTTTCAGACTTCTGGCCGAAGCGCTCTTTCTCGAACATCACATCAATGGCCGACTTGTTGTCGTCCTTCATGCGGTCCGGGAAGCCCTCACCCATCACTTCATTGGCGTGCTTGGCGGTATCCATGCCCACCACGTCGAGCAGGTACGCAGGACCCATGGGCCAGCCGAAGCGTTCCATGACTTTATCGACTTTCTGGAAGTCAGCACCGTCACGCACAAGGCCGGCAAAGCCGCCAAAGTAGGGGAACAGGATACGGTTAACCAGGAAACCGGGGCAGTCATTGACCACGATGGGGGTCTTACCCATGGCCCGGGCATAGGCTACGGTAGTGGCAATGGCCTTCTCGCTGGACTTCTCGCCACGAATAACCTCAACCAGAGGCATCATGGGTACCGGGTTAAAGAAGTGCATGCCGCAGAAGTTTTCCGGACGCTGCAGGTTCTTCGCCAGACGGGTAATGGAGATAGTGGAAGTGTTAGAGGTAAGGATGGCGTCTTTACCAATGTGCTTCTCAACTTCGCACAGTACCGCATCCTTGACCTTGGGGTTTTCCACCACGGCCTCAACCACCAGATCCACGTTGGCGAAATCGCCATAGTTCAGGGTCGGGGTAATGTTGTTCAGCACATCCGCCATTTTACCGGCGTCCATGCGGCCCTTGTCGACCCGCTTGGCAAGCTGCTTCTTGGCTTCTTTCAGGCCCAGATCAATACCCGCCTGATTGATGTCTTTCATCAGGATAGGGGTGCCCTTCAGGGAGGACTGGTATGCGATACCGCCACCCATGATACCGGCACCCAGTACGGCGGCCAGTTTGACCTTGTTGGCTTTGCTTTCCAGGGCCTTGGCAGTCTTCTTCAGTTCCTGATCGTTCAGGAACAGCTGCACCAGACTGGCGGCCACAGGGGTTTTCGCCATTTTGGCAAACCCTTTGGCTTCCACTTCCAGGGCCTTGTCACGGGTCATGCCGGAGTGCTTCTGCATGACCTTGATGGCTTCAACCGGTGCCGGGTAATGGGGTCCGGCCTGGCCAGCCACAAAACCTTTGGCGGTCTCAAACGTCATCATGTTTTCCATGGCGTTGAGCTTGAGCTTGCCGGTTTTCTCTTCGCGACGGGCCTTGTAGTCCAGATCGCCGGCGTTAGCCGCCTTGAGAATGGCAACCGCTGCTTCCATCAGCTTGTCGGACTTGACCACTGCATCCACGGCATTGAACGCCAGGGCCTTGTCGGCACGGTGCTCGCTGCCCATGCAGATCCACTCAATGGCATTATCTGCGCCGATCAGGCGTGACAAACGCACAGTACCGCCGAAACCGGGGAAAATGCCCAGTTTGACTTCAGGCAGACCCACTTTGGCTTTCTCATCCATTACCCGGAAATCAGTGGCCAGGCACATTTCGAAACCGCCACCCAGTGCAATGCCGTTAATGGCAGTGACTGTGGGGAAAGGCAGATCTTCAATGGCGCTGAAAATCTTGTTTGCCTGCAGATTGTTATTCACCAGGTCTTCTTCAGGACCGGCAAACAGCTCGGTAAACTCGCTGATATCAGCACCGACAATAAAGCCGTCTTTGGAACTGGTAATGACCAGACCCTTAAGTTTCTTTGCTTTCTGCAGTTTTTCTGCCGCTTGGCCCAGCTCTTCGATGGTGAGACGGTTAAACTTGTTTACCGACTCCCCTTTCAGGTCGAAATCCAGCTGGGCAAAACCGCCGTCAATCTCTTTAACCGTGATGGCTTTACCTTCGTAAATCATCAACTGATCTCCAGGTTGTGATGGGTACTGTAAGGCAGTGCTACTGAACATCGGGTTCAGGCAGCCACGAACCTTACAGTAAATGCTCGGTCTCTGCCCGTTATGGTCAGGGAAATTCATACAGTCGTTTGAATTCCGCCGCTAACGATGCAGAAAAAGGCCTGTGTTTGTCAATTTGTTTCTGATGCTGCTAAGTGCATCACACTATTAAATGCCTGAAACCCCACCACACAGGGCGGTAGGTAAAATGCTCCGCAAAATCCATGATCACTGCTAGACTGAGTGCAAAGCTGACTGCCTGGCAGTGAAATGAGGCTATATTTTACAGCCCATTAGCCAACAACAACAAACTGACTTTGTAACTACACATGGAGTAGTAGCCCGATGATTCACCTCCTCTACCCCCGACACTTTACCCAGCTGTTGATTCTTGTTCTGGCACTCACCGTTACAGCCCCTCTGGCCATGGCCCAGCAACAGCAAGACTCAATGGCCGGCGAACTGCTAGACACCCTGCATCAGTTCCGTCTACAGAATTTCATTGCTCTCAATGCTTACTACAACTACAGCGTTACTCCGGACCGAGACCGGGTGAGTGACATTGAGCAGGCCATGAATCAATCCGGGCGGCTGCTGACCAAAGCACAGGACAAGGCTGGTGATTCAGTCAGTGGCAATGAAATGAATGACCTGTCAGAGGCGTTTGTCGCTTTTGAACGGCAGATGTCCAACAATGTGGAAGACATCAAGACCTCCGGCTTTCCGGATCTGCGGCTATTGTCCGATATGGCTGAACAGGCTCAGACCCTGAGCCTGTTGTCAGAGGATATTTATCAGCAGGTGGCCAGTCAGGATCTGACGCCTACGGAATCCAAAGTTGAACTCTTGCGGGAAGCTTCCATTACCATGGCGCTGATGGTGACCCGCTATTCCGCCCGTTCCTCGTCCTCTGTGGCGCAGATTTTTCAGGGCGCAGATACCGACATGTCCATTGATGAGCTGGCTGCCCGCTTTGATGACCTGCTGGCGCAGCTGGCCCGGGACCTGACGGACCAGTCCCAGCAGGCACTGTTATCCGATGCAGGCTCGAAATGGGGATTTATCCGCAATTCTTACATCAACTACGATGAACGGAACGTGTCTTTTGTGATTAACCGTTATTCACTGCAAATCATGACAAGCCTGGAAAACCTGATTGACCGGCTGAAACAGGCATAAACATAAACAAGGAAGATTGACGATGGAATACAAAACGATTCTGGTAGCCATTGACCTTACAGACGAAGCTGAACAGGTTCTGTCCCGGGCTGTGACCATGGCCAAGCAACATCAGGCAACTCTGACACTGGCCCATGTGGTTGAACCCGTCGGTTACGCCTATGGCGGCGACCTGCCTCTGGATTTAACAGAGTTACAGCAACAGCTGGAAACCAGCGCCCGGGAACAACTCAGTGCCCACGGGGAGCGCCACGGTATTGCCAAACAGGACCAGCGAATTATTATCGGCCGGCCAGGTACCGAGATCCGGCGCCTGGCTCATGACTTGGGCGCTGACCTGACAGTGGTTGGCAGCCATGGCCGCCATGGTCTGCAGTTGCTACTGGGCTCTACTGCCAATGCGGTGCTCCATGGCGCCGAAAATGACGTGCTGGCAGTACGGGTGCGCTAGACACCCGTCTACCAGAGGGGGTTCTGGCAGAGGCGCTATTGAGACTCTGCCATTTCCTCAAGCTCCATCCACCGTGCCATAAGCTTCTCCAGTGCCTGCTCTGCATCCTGCAATTGCGCCAAGGTGCTATCAATGGTTTCCTGTGATTTCTGGTAGAAAGCGGGCTCACCAACGGTTTCGGTCAATGTGGCAATACGCTGCTCCAGCTCCGCAATAGCCTTAGGGCTTTGCTCCAATTCCCGCTGCAACTTATAGCTCAGCTTGCTTTTTGTAGCGCTTTTACGGCCTTTGTCGCGATTTTTTACTCCCTGCCCTTCCTGGGCAGGGGGTTTACCGGAATTGGACTGGGACTGGGTCTCTGAAACATAACGACCACCATGCTCACGCCAGTCTGTGTAACCACCGATGGTTTGCTGCACACCACCGCGGCCATCCAGAAACAGCAGACTACCCACCACATTGTCCAGGAATTCCCTGTCATGACTGATCAGAATGACAGTGCCTTTAAACGCCACCAGCTGGGCTTCCAGTAACTCCAGAGTATCCACATCCAGGTCATTGGTGGGCTCATCCAGCACCAGAATATTGGCCGGTTTGCTGAACAGCTTGGCCAGCAGCAACCGGGCCCGCTCACCACCGGATAACACGCTTACCCGGGAGCGGGCCCGCTCAGGACTGAACAGGAACTCATTCAGATACCCCAGCACGTGCTTACTCTGGCCATTAATGTCAATGAATTCCCGGCCGTCAGCCAGGTTATCCAGGGCGGTTTTCTCCGGATCCAGTTCGTGGCGCAGCTGGTCGAAGTAAGCCACTTCCTGTTTGGTGCCCCGCTTGATGGTGCCGCTATCCGCAGCCAAATCCCCTAGCAACAGCCGCACCAGGGTTGTCTTACCGGAGCCGTTTTCACCGATCATGCCCACTTTGTCGCCACGTAACAGCACCAAATCCAGGTCTTTGATCACTGTGCGCCCATCAAAACCAACACAGGCCTTATCTGTTTCCACCACAATCTTGCCGGAACGATCCGCTCCTTCAATGGCCATGGCAGTGCTACCGCCACGATCACGGCGCTGTTTCTGTTCTTCACGCATGGCCCGCAGCGCCCTTACCCGCCCCATGTTACGGGTGCGCCTGGCTTTAACGCCCTGGCGAATCCACTTCTCTTCCTGAGCCAGGCGTTTGTCAAACAGGGCGCTCTGGCGCTCTTCGTCTTCCAGGGCTTTTTCTTTCAGTTCCAGATAACGGTCGTAGCTGCCTGGCCAGGAGGTTAACTGCCCCCGGTCCAGCTCCACAATGCGGGTGGCCATGGCACGGATGAAAGCCCGGTCGTGGCTGACAAACAACAAAGCACCGGTAAACTGCAGCAGGGTATTTTCCAGCCAACTGATGGCAGGCACGTCCAGGTGGTTGGTGGGCTCGTCCAGCAACAGCAGATCCGGCTGGGTTACCAGGGCCCGGGCCAACAATACCCGCCGCTGCCAGCCACCAGAGAGTGTTCCCAGAGTCACCTCAGGGTCCACCTGAAACTGCTCCAGCATCTGCCGTATGCGCTGATCCAGGCGCCAGCCGTCCAGGGCTTCCAGTTTCTCCTGCACAACCATCATCCGGTTCAGCTGTTCTTCGCTGCCATCCCCCATGGAGAGTTCATGGAACTGCTCCAGTAGCGCACCGGTTTCCGGGAAGGCCTCAGCCACCACTTGATAGGTACTCTTATGGTGTTCCCGGGGCAGCTCCTGGGGTAGTACTGCAACCCGGGCTCCTTCCGCAACTCTGATGGTGCCCTCATCCGGCTGTATATCGCCGCTGATCAGACTGAGTAAAGAAGACTTGCCTTCGCCGTTTCGCCCCAGCAGACAAACTCGCTCACCCCGCTCAATACGCAGCTCAGCCTGATCCAGCAGTGGCTTCATACCAAAAGAAAGGTGTAGTGATTCAGCGCTTAACACAGTGCTCATGCTTGATCCTGATTAACAACGAGGGCTACTGGCGCCACCAAAAAAGGTGCCACCCAGTGCCATAAAAGAAAATGGGGTGAGAGAGTATAACGGATCGATTACAGCGCCACACGCATCTACAGACATACATTGCCAAAGTCTTAAGCAAAGACAGCAACAGGGATGATTTTCAGCTTAAAAAAACCGCTTATCGGAGGTAATCTGAGAATGTTACTGTAAGAAGGCATGACTGTTGGAATGGAAAATTGGAGCGGGAAACGAGATTCGAACTCGCGACCCCAACCTTGGCAAGGTTGTGCTCTACCACTGAGCTATTCCCGCTGATCAACGGGAGCGTATTTTACGGATAACGGCCAGGCAGTCAACTGTTTTCTCTAACCGGGGGTTATTGACCGAAACCAGACCGGTCTTGCGCAAGCCACGTCCGTTCTTCTTCGCTGGAAGGCCGTTTCAACACCGCATTACGGTGAGGGAATCGCCCGAACCGGGCCACAATATCATGGTGCCTCTGGGCGCTGCGGTAAAAATTCTCTAACAGTTCCCGCAAGGGACCCTCAGCGGTGCGGACTAACTGGTAATAAAGATCCAGGCCTTCTTTCTGTACCCTTAAGCGTTCACTGTGCTGAAACGGCATGTAGAAAAATGCCCGCTGCACCATGGGCAAGGAAACATCTCGCCCACGGTCAACCCCCTCCCTGGCCAGCTTCAGGGCTAGGGCATCGTTACGAAACGCCAGGGACTGCCGGCGGTGGATATGGCGGGAAAACTGATCCAACAACAGGATCTCAGCAAGTGCGCCACCGGGTTCTGCGCGCCAATGCCGCAAACCGTCTTCCGAGGCAAGTAACACCATGGTAAAAAAACGGCGGCGAATAACCTGATCATCCCGGCGACTGGCATTAAACCAAAATTGCCGTGATTGCAGATCCGGCAGTCCTTGTGGTGTTAATTCACCGAACCAGTAATCCAGAATGTAAGGCCACTCGAACATAACAGGGTCCTGGGGTTAGTAACTTCAGAGGATAAAGTTTGACAGCTATCCGTGGTAAAAGGATGGTAACAGTCAGTTAGGGTTACGTAACCCTGAATGGAAATTGGCTTCAGGAGAGGCTCCATGGCAAAGCACATTTTCATCACCGGCGGCACCGGTTTTATTGGCCACAAACTGTGTCGAACCCTCTATCAGCGGGGCATCCAGGTTTCCGTTTTCAGCCGTCGCTCTGAAGATCAGGTGCAGGCATTATGCGGTCCAGTCCGGGTTGTTGATCGTCTTTCAGCATTACCCGGACTAGGCCCGGTGGATGGGGTGTTTAATCTTGCCGGTGAAGGTATTGCTGACAAACGCTGGAGTGAAGCCCGCAAAAAAGAATTGCTGGATAGCCGGGTGGCCTTGACCCACGAGCTGGTGGGGCATATGAAGCGCTGCCCGGTGCCGCCTCCTGTACTCATCTCAGGTTCTGCTGTGGGTTACTATGGTGACCAGGGTGATCGTGAAGTCACGGAAGACACCTCTCCCCAGAATGAATTTACCCATACCATGTGCGCGGACTGGGAAGCTGCAGCACTGGAAGCCGCCGATATCAGCCGGGTCTGCCTGTCCCGGACAGGACTGGTCATTGGTGCTGGTGGCGGGTTTCTGGAGAAAATGCGCTTACCGTTCAAACTGGGCCTGGGGGGGCGTCTTAGCCACGGCAGACAATTCATGCCCTGGATTCACCGTGACGATATGGTCGCCGCATTGTTGTTTCTGCTTGATACCTCCGATGCCAGTGGTGCCTATAATCTGACGGCTCCTAACCCAGTCAGCAACAGAGAATTCACCCGTATTCTGGGTAAAGTGCTACATCGCCCAACAGTGTTGCCAGCCCCTGCTCTGGCCCTGAAACTGGCCATGGGGGAGATGGCAGGGTTACTGCTTACGGGCCAGAAAGCCCTGCCTGCCCGGTTACAGCAAGCGGGCTTTGAATTCAGGTTCCCAACTCTGCAACCCGCTTTACAGGAAGCCCTGGGGGAATGAAAACCCAGGCTTGACAGGCCGCCGCGGCCTGATTAATATGCCCCCCTTCCTGATGAAGAGCCGTTGCGTCCCCTTCGTCTAGTGGTCCAGGACACCGCCCTTTCACGGCGGTAACAGGGGTTCGACTCCCCTAGGGGACGCCATTTTTTCTTTTCTACTATCATTTCTGTTTACCTCCCTTCCCCATAATTCCATCTTTCAGCCTTGAACCAGTTCACAGTTATAAGCAGATTCCGTTACTAACTGCTATATTCTTTTGATCCCTGGCAACCAGACGTGCTGTAACCCTCCATGGCCAGAATCCGTGACCGCCTTACTCAGTTTAAAGCCCGCTCCCCCCTGTCATTCAGGCTACTGGCTTATATTCTGGTATGCAGCTCACTGTTCACCCTGGTTGCTACTGCCATTCAACTTTACAGTGACTACCGCCAGGAAGTGTCCCAAGTGGATGAGCGTATGGCGCTGATTGAAACCAGCTACATCAGCAGTCTTTCCAGCAGTGTTTGGGCCCTGGATCAGAGCCTGCTTGAGATTCAGCTGGAGGGCATTCTTAGCTTGCCCGATATTGAACACCTCACCCTTATAGTAAACCCGGATTCCGAACTCACCCTGGGGCAGCAACCGGAAGATAGCGCGACCATTGAACACAGTTTTGACCTCATGCATGGCGGCGCTGGTACCCGTCAACACTTGGGCACCCTGACCATTGTCGCCAGCATGGAGGGCATTTACCGAAACTTGCAGCGGAAACTGTTTCTGATAATGGCCACCCAGGGCATGAAAACCTTTGTACTGTCTTTTCTGATTATTTTTATTTTCCAGCAACTGGTCACCCGGCATTTGGCAGCCATGGCAAACTATGCCAGAAATTTTAATCTGCAGGACCTGCCCCGACCCCTGACACTGGATCGCACCACCACCCGGGGCAACCGCCATGATGAACTGGCACAGGTCAATGATGCCATCAATCACATGCGTACCCGCCTTAGGGAAGATCAGCAGCGCCTGAGCGCTGATGCCCGGGAAATCCGTAAACTGTCCCTGGCCATTGAACAGAGCCCCTCCTCCGTGCTGATCTGCAACCGGCACTGGCGAATAGAATATGCCAACAGAAAGTTTTCCCAGATCACCGGGCATAACAATAGCGCCATTATTGGCAAGCACCCCGGGGTGCTGACCACGGACACCCTATCAAACCAGGAAAGCCAGCAATTGTGGGAAAACATCCGCATCCAGGTAGAGCGTGCAGGGGTCTGGCAGGGTGAGCTCCACAGCAGTCGTGCCAATGGTGAGCGCTTCTGGGAGCAGGTCATCGTGACCCCCCTGCGGGATGATCAGGGCAACCCGAGTAATTACCTGATTCTGGGGGAGGATGTCAGCATTCGTAAGCGCTATGAACAGCAATTACTGCGCCAGGCAAATTATGACATTCTCACCGGCTTACCCAATCGTATGCTGGCCCTGGACCGCCTTAAGCTCTCCCTGGCCCAGGCCCGGAGAAATCATGAACTGGTTGGGGTCATGTTTCTTGATCTTGATAATTTCAAACATATTAACGATACCCTCGGGCACGATGCCGGGGATGCCCTGTTAATGGAAGCTTCCCGGCGCGTCTCATCCTGCCTGCGAGGCAGCAGCACCGTGGCCCGCCTGGGTGGGGATGAATTTCTGGTGATATTACCGGAGCTGGTCAGCCCGGAAGCTTCGGAACTGGTGGCTAACCGTATATTGGATGCTTTCCACCTGCCTTTTTATCTTACTGATCAGGAAGTGTTTATTACCACCAGTATCGGCATCGCCCTGTTTCCGGAAGACGCTGATAACAGCAGCAGTCTATTGCAATATGCGGATGCGGCCATGTATGAGGCAAAAAATAAAGGCAAAAGTGCCTTCCAACGTTTTTCTCCGGAAATGAAAGAAGTCACCCATGAACGCCTGCAAATGGACAATCTGTTACGGCGCTCACTGGAGTTGGCAGAATTCGAACTGCACTATCAACCCATCGTTGATTTTGTCAGCAACCGGGTCATTGGTGCAGAGGCGTTGCTGCGCTGGCACAACCCTACTTTGGGGCTGGTGATGCCAGACCGGTTTATCCCCCTGGCAGAGGAGACCGGCATGATCATTCCCATCGGCCGCTGGGTCCTTAATGAAGCCTGTAATGCCGTAAGCCGCTGGCAGATGCTGACACGGGAGCCCTTAAGTGTGGCCGTCAATGTGTCTGCCCGGCAATTCCGGGATCCAAGCTTTGTTGCCATGGTGGAGTCTGCCCTGCAGGAAAACCAGCTGGCGGGGCACCATCTGGAGCTGGAAATCACTGAACGGCTGATTCTGGATAACACCCTGGAAACTTCAGACATCTTACGCCAACTGGATGAGCTGGGGGTGCGCCTCTCAGTGGATGATTTTGGCACCGGCTATTCCGCCCTGGGGTACTTAAAGAGCTATCCCTTCGATACCCTGAAAATTGACAAGTCTTTTGTTCAGGACCTGATCTCTGAGCCGGATGATGCGGCCCTGGTCAAAGCCATTATTACCATGGCCCACAGCCTGGAATTACAGGTGGTGGCGGAAGGTGTGGAAACGGTGCAGCAGAAAGCTTTCTTACAGCAACTCGAGTGTGACTATGCCCAGGGTTATCTGTTTAGCCCACCGGCACCAGAGGCCGATTTTGTCACCTGGTTAGAGGCTCACTTTACCTCCCAGTCCTGCTGAACCCACTGAGTCTGCCAGCTAAACAATGTGCGGCTAACACCATGGACGACCAGAGCCGGTTTGGCCCCCTGCCCCAAGGCCGATACAATTGGTTTTTTCCCCCAAGGAATCGTACCAATGGATACAACCATTCTGGTGGTTAACTGTGGCAGTTCATCCCTGAAGCTGGCCTTGTATCAACGCCAGGGGTTAAAGCCCCTGGGGACCGCCCTGGCGGAGCGGCTGGGTAGCCCTGAGGCCCGCCTTACAGTTCGGGGTAAGCACAAGCGCTGTCATGCCCTCAGGGCCGATGACAACCACCAGAGCGCCATTCACAGTGCCCTGGATGCCTTTCGACAAGCAGGGCTTCTGCAGGGGGATCCCGTGGCAGTAGGCCACCGGGTCGTTCATGGCGGCGAAGCCTTTACCCGCTCTGCGGTAATTGATCAGCCGGTGCTGAAGGCCATTCACCAGTGCACCCCCCTGGCCCCCTTGCACAATCCCGCCAATCTGGCAGGCATAGAGGCTTTAACCGGGCTTTATCCACAATTACCCCAAGTGGCTGTTTTTGATACTGCGTTTCACCAGAGTCTGCCCCCTGCCGCCTACCTGTATGCCTTGCCCTACCACCTCTACCAGGAACAGAGGGTGCGCCGTTACGGGTTCCATGGCACCAGCCACCGTTACATGCTAGGCCGAACAGCAGCTCACCTGGGCCAGTCAGAGCAAAACACGTCACTGATTTCAGCCCATCTGGGTAATGGTTGCAGCATTACCGCCATCCGCAATGGTGAGAGCCGGGATACCAGCATGGGACTGACACCCCTGGAAGGACTGGTGATGGGCTCTCGCAGCGGTGATATTGATCCCGGGCTGTTCGACTTTTTTATCCAGCAGGGACAAACCCCGGCAATGGTTAGCCAGATGCTCAACAAAGAAAGCGGACTACTGGGCCTGTCTGGCCTGAGTAATGATATGCGCAGCCTGATTGAAGCCCGGGATCAGGGCCATGAACAGGCTGCCCTGGCCGTGGATGTCTTCTGTTACCGGCTGGCACGATACATCGGCACCATGGGCGTGGCCAGCGGCACTCCGGATGCTCTGGTGTTTACCGGGGGCATCGGCGAAAACAGTGCCGTTGTCCGGGAACAGACCCTGGCCCATCTCAGCCACCTGGGC
>REBR01000093.1 GCA_007692645.1 Halomonadaceae bacterium
CTGAAACGCCGCCAGCCAACGCCTGGCAGCAGCCCTGCCGGCAGCAAGCGGGTCCGGGTCACCGGTGAGATTTCCTGAAGCAAGGATGTAACCCATGAACAAAGACAAACGGGGCCAGATTTTTGCCCGCCTCCGGGCCGAAAACCCCAGCCCCAAGACGGAGCTCAATTACAGCTCCCCCTTTGAACTGCTGATCGCCGTCATCCTCTCTGCCCAGGCCACGGATGTGGGGGTCAACAAGGCCACCAACAAACTCTACCCGGTTGCCAATACCCCGGAGAGCATACTGGCCCTGGGAGTGGATGGGCTGAAGCAGTACATCAAGACCATTGGTCTGTTTAACAGCAAGGCGGAAAATGTCATCAAGACCTGCCGCATACTGGCTGAACAGCACCAGTCAGAGGTTCCCCGGGACCGGGCCGCCCTGGAAGCCCTCCCCGGGGTCGGCCGCAAGACCGCCAATGTGGTGCTGAATACCGCCTTCGGGGAGCTTGCCATGGCCGTAGATACCCACATTTTCCGGGTCTCCAACCGTACCGGTCTGGCACCGGGGAAAAACGTGCGGGAAGTGGAAGACAAACTGATGCGCTTCACTCCCCGGGAATACCTGCTGGATGCTCACCACTGGCTGATCCTCCATGGCCGCTATACCTGCATTGCCCGCAAGCCCCGCTGTGGCTCCTGCATTATCGAAGATCTGTGTGAGTTCAAACAAAAGACGGATCATTGATTGAATCGCGGCTATTGCCGCTCCCACAGGAGCGACCTCCAAAGAGGAGTAAAACTCCCAGTGTGGCAGCGGCCATGGCCGCAATTGGAGGCAGGCCTCCTATGCCAATGGAGGCAGCTAATTCCGGATGAACATTATTCACCCTGATGTGTGATTAAGCTATTTTAATGAGTGCTTCACTCAGTATTCCCGATCTTTCGACCGTTTTAGGGCGTATTGATAGAAACTATTTATTCTTTGTATTTTCCTTGAGGTTACCCCCATGAGCGAGCCAGTAAACGCTTCCAACGAAGTCCCCAACAACGACCCGCTCAGCAAGCACCATAAACCTTCGGGCTTTTCCGACGGCATCGCTTTCTGGCTGACCAGGTTGTTGCGCTTTTTCGCAGATACCTTCTTCGCCAAACGCTATGGCCACCGGGCAGTGGTACTGGAAACCGTGGCCGCAGTGCCCGGAATGGTGGGTGGCATGGTGCGGCATATGCGCTCCCTGCGCCGGCTGGAGGACGACCGGGAGTGGATTCACACGCTGCTCGAGGAAGCCGAAAACGAGCGCATGCACCTGATGACCTTCATCGAAGTCGCCCAGCCCAACCTGCTGGAGCGGATCATCATTCTGTTGGCCCAGGGCATCTTCTTTACATTCTTCTTATTGCTTTACGTTATCTCCGGCCGCACTGCGCACCGGCTGGTCGGCTACTTTGAAGAGGAAGCGGTATACAGCTATACCGAATACCTCAGCGAAGTGGACAGCGGCCGGCTGGAAAATGTGCCAGCCCCGCAGATTGCCATCGATTACTGGAACCTGCCCGCAGATGCGACCCTGCGCGATGTGATCATTGTGGTCAGGGAAGACGAAGCCGGCCACCGGGATGTCAACCACCGCTTTGCCGACAGTTTTAATCAGTGAGTTAATAAACGGGTTGACGCTTTTTCACCACCCCTGCCGGAAGACCGGGAACGATCAGGTACATGCCAGGGTGTCGGGTGAAGACACCCATGGCTAGCCAGGAAAACGGCAGTTACCGACTCAGAAGTCAGCGCCCTGCAGCAGTTCCCGGCGCAACCCTGACTGCACCGGATTATCACCCAGCCAAATGGCGAACAGCGCTTGCTTGAACCGGGCATCCCCTGCCACTTGACCCACGGTGTCGCCGTTATGGCGAATTTCAACACCGGTTTCGGGGGTATAGATCAACTGCACCTGGTCCCCCTCGCGGATCTTGCGGTGAAACGCTGCCAGCAGCTCATCCAGGTACCTCTGCACCGGCTCCAGATCTCCGCCAAGGGCCTGTTTGAAGCCGTCGCGGATGGAGTCCACCATACGTTCCCGGGTGATGCGGTCAGAGGTGATATGCAGGCTGATGGCCATGGGTTCCTGGGCATTAATGATGGTCTGGCTGTCCTGACTTAAACGGGGCAGATACAGTGCCGCCACATAAGCGTCAACAAAGAAATAACGGCGTTTGCCAGCGCCGTTCAGCAGCAGCTCCTGGTCACCTGCAGTCATGCGCTCTTTGAGTCTTACACCGCTGACTTTACGGGTGTTTATGGCAGCTTCCTGTGACTGCATGCTATCTCCCTGAGCATTCTCTACTTGCACTATGTCTGCCTGCGACCGGAGCTGTTCCTGGGCAAAGGGTAAACCAGGAAACAGCACCAGCACCCAGCAGGCAATAACTCCCGTTGGTCGCATTCTGATTCTCAGTGATGAATAAAACCGGGGCCATGGCACCGGGTTGCTTAGGATGATAACGACCAGTGATTCTGGCAATAAGGAGGGTCAATAACTGCTGAGCAGCCCACAAATCGGTTTGGTTTATTCACCAAGCATGCGCTGCTTCATGTCCTCTTCCGGGGGCTCTTCACCCAGCCAGATACCGAACAAGGCTTCTTTAAAAGCCATACTGCTCTCTACCTCTCCCTGGACTTCACCGTTGTGGCGTACTTTCACCCTGGACTCAGAGGTGTAAATCAGCTCAATCAGATCGCCATCTGAAAGCTCTTCCCCGAAAGCCGCCAGTAACGCCTCTTTTTCCCCGGTAATGGCGCTGGTATCACCACCGGTGGAGCGCTCAAAGCCCTCAGTGATGGAGTCGCTCATGCGCTCCTGAGTGATGCGGTCAGTGGTAATATGCAGAGTAATGGCCATGGGATCCTCAGAAGCCAAAATCGCTTCAGCGTCACTGGAAGGCTCTGGCAGATAAAGGCTGACCACCATGATATCCATAAACCAGCGGCGGCGGCGCTCACCGCCATTCAGCACCAGGGTGTCGTCGCCCACTTTCAACGCCTTGGGGACATCCACACCACGGATATCTGTGGTGTCTGCCTGAAGTGAACCCATGCCTGCCACCAGCACCATCGTCAAACAGGTAATCATCAGGGTCTTCATTGGGTTGTCTCCCGCAATTATTGCAATCATTTGAGGTGCTTAACCTCTCAACTGACACTGGCACAGTCAAGGCAGCCATAAAAAAACCCCCGACTGATCAGCCGGGGGTTTTTTGGATTGCTACCTAAGGTGATGTTTTGCCAATGCTATCTACCCGGTATTGCCGTTTGCTTACATCCTGCTCACTTGAACAGGGTTTCAACGGACAAGCCTTCTTTCTCCAGAATTTCACGCAGGCGACGCAGCGCCTCAACCTGAATCTGGCGCACCCGCTCCCGGGTCAGGCCAATTTCCAGGCCCACTTCTTCCAGGGTGCAGATGTTGTAGCCTCGCAGTCCGAAGCGGCGGGACAGCACTTCCTGCTGCTTGTCACTGAGCTGGTCCAGCCAGTTCTCAATGCAGCCCCGCATGTTGTTTTCCTGCAGCAGCTGGGCCGGGTCGGCAGCCCCTTCGTCGGCCACGGTGTCCAGGAGACACTTGTCGCCGTTGGCACCGATGGGGGTATCCACGGAGGTGACCCGCTCGTTCAGGCCAAGCATGCGCTTGACGTCAGCCACTGGCTTGTCCACGGCCTGGGCGATGTCTTCAGCGCTGGGCTCATGGTCCAGTTTCTGGGTCAGCTCCCGGGCCGCCCGCAGGTACAGATTCAGTTCCTTGACCACATGGATCGGCAGACGGATGGTGCGGGTCTGGTTCATGATGGCCCGTTCGATGGTCTGGCGAATCCACCAGGTGGCATAGGTGGAAAAGCGGAAACCCCGTTCCGGATCAAATTTCTCCACCGCACGGATCAGGCCAAGATTACCTTCTTCAATAAGGTCCAGCAGGGTCAGCCCGCGGTTAACGTAACGGCGGGCAATTTTCACCACCAGCCGCAGGTTACTTTCAATCATGCGCTTGCGGCCGCTTTCTTCACCTTTCTGGGCCAGCCGGGCGAAGTACACTTCCTCTTCCGGGGTCAGCAGGGGGGAAAAGCCGATTTCATTAAGATAAAGCTGTGTGGCGTCCATTTGCCGCGAGGGACTGCCATACCGTGTGTTTTGCCGTGCCCGGTCCAGTGCGCTGGTCACTGTGGCTTCAGCTTCTGCAGAATCTGCGGTGTCAGTGTCATCAGACGCCAATGCCACGCCCTGTGCATCAAATGCGACTTCCTGTACTTCATCATCACGTTCTACGGACATAATTTTCACCCTGCCTTTTTCAAGGAACCCCTTATTGCTTCCAACGTGACCGGTGCTTGAAGACCGGTCCTTATTGTTATTGTTGACTGGAAGCCATTTATCGTTTTGGGAGGTATTGCTGCGGATCCACCGGGTCGCCGTTTTTTCTTATTTCAAAGTGCAGCTTCACCCGGTTGGTTCCCGTGTCACCCATCTCGGCAATCTGTTGTCCCCGTGAAACCCTGTCACCTTCATTAACCAGGATTTTCCGGTTGTGGGCATAAGCACTCAGGTATTGGGAATTATGATTCACAATAATGAGCTTGCCGTAACCCAACAGGCCGCTGCCGGCATAGACCACATTACCCGCAGCAGCTGCCTTGACGGGGTCTCCCTCGTCTCCACCGATATCAACACCCTTGTTCAT
>REBR01000080.1 GCA_007692645.1 Halomonadaceae bacterium
ATTAAGCTTGAGTGTTAACCGAAGAGGTATACCAATAATGCTTACTTCCTGGTATGCCGGCATCCGCTGAAAACACTTTGTCAGCGAATTGCTTTAATGCCCCCAGACCTTGAACAGTATCACTGGGGTATTCACCAAAATGACCGTAGTAATAGGACGAAAAACGCCCTGCATGGTTGAACCCCCACTTGCGCCCGTGGTTCGCAACCACCGGATCCTCGCCATAGTGACAAATCAGGGATTCCCTGGCCTTGATTAATCGACGTGACTGGCAATAGGTGTAGGGGGTCATGCCGGTATACTTCCCCATGAGATAATAGAGATTTCTAATGCTCAAGCCAGCGTCACAGGCAATCACCCGGAGCTCCAAATCCTGCCCTGTTGGCAGCCGCTCATGAATGAGTTCAAAGGCCCGGCATAATCGGTGCTCATGAGCCATTAGCATACTGGGGGTTAACTCTGACGCTGCAAGGCTGTCTCCGCAACAGTAACGCTTTAGCACAGCCCCAAAAAAGCCTGTTCTTTGCACTGCGTGTTCATGCCCCCGAAAGAAGCGCGTCTCAACCAGGTAGCTTTCAAGCAACGCCGCCAACTGCGGGTCCCCATTTTCCAGGGGGATCGGTTGGTCTGTTTCACCGTGGTCACTTAACTGAACAATAAATGCATCTACCTCCGGGGGAAGTGTGGCGTGGAACTCCACGTTCGGCTGCAGAATAAAGGGCACCCCAGGAGAACTGAGAAAATGGCAACCGTTAACCCTGAATTCCACGGTTCCCTGCATGGGTAGAATGATCGCCGTGGTTGCAGCATTAGAACCAAAAATACGGGAGGCACCACTCAGGTAAAACCCACACACATTAACCGGGCCGGCTTCCAGAAACCCCAGCCGGGAAAAAAATGGGGGATGCTCGTCAGATACATCCAGTTCCTGTGAAAGCCTCGGGCTTTGCGTCATCACCTGAAGTACAGACAGCGAATCTTGTGGTGACGTTGTCGCTAAACGAAGGTAATGCTCAAGCACAAATCCCCGGGGGTTACAGGTCCGCATTGCTATCGTATCTCTGTTTATTACCATCAATGGTGATAGCTGAGCGTGGAGAAGCGGCAGCTATCGTTTGCCTCCATGCAATAATGCGGACCCATTTTACCGGCGGGACTACAATTCCCGCTTGATCTCAATCACTTTCTCTCCTGTTTTCGGCAGACGCGGGACAAAATGGGGACAGACCAAGACAAAATGGGGACAGACCACGTTTTTTGAAGTGCCAAAAACGTGGTCTGTCCCCATTTTGTCTTGGTCTGTCCCCGTTTTGTCCCGACTCAGGGTCAGTGACTGATCATCCATGGTCGCATAGACGGGAATATTTTCTTGCCGTCTGCGGTGTAAAACATCTTCGATTTACCCATAGGTTCATGACCACAGCCACAACCCTTGCCGTGGCGGTGTTCCCGGCGCTTCAGTTCCTCCGCGCGGGATTCCTGGTTGGAGAATACCGGTTCATGGCGGCTTTTTTCGTTGCGGGCCTGGGCTGAGCGCAGGGCCTGGTTGGCGGCGATGATGTGGGGCGGGATCACAATGATCCGCGCCGACATCACACCACAGACCGGGCAAGCCTTTGGCTGAGCACTCTGGGCGAGGGTCTCCAGGCCGTGAAAATGCCCGTGCTCACGGCACTTGTAGTCATAGACAGGCATGGCGGCTACTCCTTGTCCTTGGAAAGCGGTACATCGGCGGAACTGGTCACCATCTTCTTGGGGCCGTCAGCATTGGGGTTGATATCAAAGTCGAAGATACCCGTGGGCAGCCAGAGGGTGGCGCAGGCGTTGGGAATATCCACCACACCACTGATATGCCCTTCCACCGGTGCGCAGCCAAGAATGCCGTAGGCCTGTGCCGGGGTGTAGCCAAACTTGGTCATGTACTCAATGGCGTTGAGGCAGGCCTGGCGATAAGCCACATGGACATCCAGGTAATGCTGCTCACCCTGCTCGTCGACGGAAATACCTTCAAAGATCACGTAATCATCATAGCGGGGCTTGATCGGGCTGGGCTTGAAAATCGGGTTCTTGACCCCGTACTTGGCCATACCGTCTTTGATGATATTGACCCGCAGGTGAATCCAGCCCGCCATCTCGATGGCACCACAAAAGGTGATTTCCCCGTCACCCTGGCTGAAGTGAAGATCCCCTACCGAAAGTCCCGCTTCTTTCACATAAACCGGGAAGTACACCTTGGAGCCCCGGGAGAGATCCTTGATGTCGCAGTTACCACCGTGCTCACGGGGCGGTACCGTTCTGGCGCCTTCAGCACCTGCGATTTTTGCCGCATCGGGCTTCATGCGGCCCATGTGTGCAGTGTCACCATAAGGCAGTGTGGCCAGTGCTGGTTCCCGGTCCGGGTCTGTGTCGTAAAGCTTCTTTTCCCGGGTATTCCACTCCTCCAGCATTTCTTTTGAGGGCAGGCAGCCAATCAGCCCCGGATGAATCAGACCCGCAAACTCCACATTGGGTATGTGACGGGATTTGGTGAACATGCCATTGAAATCCCAGATGGATTTCTGGGCCTGGGGAAAGTGTTCCGTGAGAAAGCCACCCCCGTTCTTTTTCGAGAAAAAGCCATTAAAGCCCCACTGGCTCTGCTCAAAAGCGCCGATATCCATAATATCCACTTCCAGCAGATCCCCGGGCTCCGCACCTTCGACACCAATGGGACCGGAGAGAAAATGCACCTGGGTAAGATCCACATCCCGCACGTCGTCGGCACTGTCATTGTTGGCGATCTGACCACCGGTCCAGTCATAACACTGCACCAGGAAATCGTCCCCGGGCTTTACCCGTGACACCATGGGAATATCCGGGTGCCAGCGGTTGTGGATCATGTCGTTCTCGTAGGGGGACTTCTCCAGGTCAATTTTGATTAGCGTCTCGGTCATTACTGTTCTCCTGAGTGGGAGTAAGTTGGCTGTTTCTGTACCACCAGTATCCGCTGGCGAGGAGGGTGCGAAAATACGCCAATCGCCCCTCCGGGTACGTCATATGACGTACCCGGGGGAATGATTGGGGGGCGATTGGGTGGCGCATCAGACAGCCAGGTAAGAAGCCACCTTGGCCTCATCCATGGTTTCCCGCAGTTCCTGGTGGACGATCTCCCCTTTCTCGATCACCAGAATCCGGTCGGCAATATCCAGGGCAAACTTCAGCACCTGCTCCGAGACAATGATGGAGAGGCCCCGCTGGTCACGGATCATCTTCAGGGTGCGGGCCATTTCGCTGATGATAGAGGGCTGGATACCTTCCGTGGGTTCATCCAGCAGCAACAGCTGCGGATCACTGGCCAGGGCCCGGGCGATGGCCAGTTGCTGCTGTTGCCCACCGGAGAGGTTGCCCCCCCGGCGGTTTCGCATGTCCAGCAGTACCGGAAAAAGATCATATATATCAGAGGGCACGGTGCGTCTGCCTGTGCTGGTCAATCCGGTTTCAATGTTTTCCCGCACTGTCATGGTTGAGAAGATCATGCGCCCCTGGGGCACAAAGCCCATGCCGGCTTTGACCCGCTGATGGCTTTTCAGGGCAGACACCTCCTGTCCGTTAAGGGTGACACTCCCCCCGCGGCTGGGAATCATGCCCATCAGTGAGTTCATCAGGGTGGTCTTGCCCATGCCATTGCGGCCCATGACGGCAACGATCTCGTTCTTACCCACAGACAGATTAAGCTTGCTCAGTATCTCGCTCTGGCCGTAAGCCACGGAGTAATCAGACACTTCAAACATGGTGTTTTCCTCTGCCAGCCGGGTCAGTGCCCCAGATAGACTTCAATGACTTTGGGATCCTGCTTCACTTTTTCCGGGGAGCCCTCTGCCAGGATCTTCCCCTGGTGAAGCACCGTTACCTTGTGGGCAATCTCCGCCACAAACTGCATGTCGTGCTCGATCACGATCATGGTGTGCTCTTTGGCGATTTCCCGAAGCAGTGCAGCGGTTTGCGTCCTTTCCGCCACAGACATACCCGCCACAGGCTCGTCCAGCATCAGTAACTGGGGTTTCTGGATCAGCAACATGCCGATTTCCAGCCACTGCTTCTGGCCATGGCTGAGCAGGTCCGCCTGGGTATGCAGAAGCTCTGAGAGGTAAATCCGGGCAGCGGTTTCTTCAATGTGCCGAATCACTTCAGCGTCCCGCTTGAACATCAGGGATTTAAAAACACTCAGGCTGTTTGGATAGGAGATCTCCAGATTCTCGAACACCGTCAGGTCGGTATACACGGATGGGGTCTGAAACTTGCGCCCCACACCTGCCTTGACGATATCCGGCTCAGAGAGCTTGGTCAGCTCCCGGTTCATGAACTTGATGGAGCCCTGGGTCGCTGCTGTTTTGCCACAGATCAGATCCAGCACGGTGGTCTTGCCCGCGCCGTTTGGGCCTATCACCACCCGGATCTCATTGCGGTCCACATAGAAGCTGAGATCATCCACGGCCCGGAAACCATCGAAGGAAACCGTCAGGCCTTCCACGGCCAGCACAAAATCGGTGTTGGTAGCATTCATGAGGTGGCTCCCTGTTGCGACAGCTTTAACCCGTCACTGTTTTCCGACCCGAAAAGACGGTCCAGCACCTTGTCTACCGGCCCCGCAGCGTAGCTGTTGTAAAGCCCGGCGACGCCATTGGGCAGCCCCAGTACCACACCGATGAAGATCAGCCCCATGGCGAACAGCCAGAGCTCCGGGAAAGCTTCCCCGAAGGTGGTTTTGGCCAGATTGACCAGCAGCGCCCCGTAAACCGCACCCACCAGAGACAGGCGCCCGCCCACGGCGCAGAAAATCACCATTTCAATGGAAGGCACCACCCCCACAAAGCTGGGGGACATAAAGCCCTCCTGGAGGGTAAACATGGCCCCCCCGATACCGGCAAATGCCGCCCCGGTGCAAAAGACAAAGATCTTGAAGTTGGCCACGTCATAGCCGGAGAAGCGCACCCGATCTTCGGAGCCCCGCATAGCCACCAGCACTCGCCCCACCTTGCTCTTGAGAATGAACTGGCCAATAAACAGGCAGACGAAAAGCAATGCCACGCAGACGAAATAGAGCACGTAATCGGCGAAGTCCGTATTAATGTCCCAGCCCAGCAAGGTGCGCAGATCGGTAATCCCGTTCACCCCGCCGGTAAAGCCCTGCTGGCCGATAATCAGAATGGTCATGATGGCGGCAATGGACTGGGTGATAATGGCAAAATACACACCACTTACCCGCCGTTTGAACATGGCCACCCCGATCAGATAGGCAAAGATGGAGGGCACCACCACAATGGCGATGAGGCTGAGGGTGAAACTCTCGAAGGGCACCCAGAACCAGGGCAGCTCGGTTATCCGGTTCCAGTCCATAAAATCCGGGATACCGGGGGTGCTCTGGATACTGGTGTTTTCCGGGGTGGAGGCCTCCAGCTTGAGAAACATGGCCATGGCGTAGCCACCCAGTCCATAGAACACCCCCTGCCCCAGGCTCAGAATGCCGCCGTAACCCCAGCAAAGCACCAGACCAATCGCCACAAAGCCAAAGGCCAGGAACTTGCCCGCCTGGTTCAGCCGCATCACATCCAGCGTCAGCGGCAAAATAACGATCAGCAGTACTGCCAGGACCGCAAAGGCCAGTACGTCCTGTCTCGACATGAAATCCCGGAAACTGTTAAATGGCATGACGAATTCCTCCTAACGACGCACTTTGAGAGTGAACAGGCCCTGGGGTCTGAACATCAGAATGATGACCACTGCCAGTAACGTCATCACTTTGGCCATGGAGCCACCGATAAAGAATTCCAGCATCGACTGGGATTGAGAGATGGTGAAAGCAGAGGCCACAGTGCCCATGAGGCTGGTGGCGCCACCGAAGACCACCACCAGGAAGGTATCGACGATATAGGCCTGGCCTGAGCTGGGACCGGTGGAGCTGATCATGGTGAAGGCGCTACCGGCGATGCCGGCAATGCCGCAGCCGAGAGCAAACGTCATGCGGTCCACCCGGGCAGTGTTGATGCCCACGGCACCGGCCATTGGGCGGTCCTGGACCACAGCCCTCACCTGCTTGCCCCAGCGGGAGCGGTACATCAGCAGCCCCACTATCACAGTGGCCGCCAATGCCACGGCCATGACAAAGAGCCCACTGATGGGCACCTCCACCATATCCGTGATTTTATAGGAGCCACGCAACCAGTCAGGGATCACCACACCCACTTCCCGGGCACCGAACAGGCTGCGGTAGCTTTGTTGCATCACCAGGCTGAGACCCCAGGTAGCCAGCAGCGTGTCCAGGGGGCGGTGATAGAGAAAGCGGATCATTCCCCACTCCACCAGAGCCCCCAGGGCCGCTGCCGCCAGGAACGCGAGAACCATGGCAAACAGAAAGTAATAGCCGAAAATATCCGGCAGATGCTGGGCAAATGCATTGGAGGTGAGGTAGGTGACATAGGCACCCAGAATCATGAACTCCCCGTGGGCCATGTTAATGACCTTCATCTGCCCGAAAATAATGGCAAGCCCCAGGGCCATGAGTACAAAGACCGCAAAAAGAATCAGTCCCGCAAATCCCTGCATGGCAAAAATGGCGGTTAACTCAGCGGCAGTGAAATCAGAAAACATAGCCCTTCCTCCGGCTCAGATGGAAACATCGGCACACCCGATGTGGCGGGAAAACCCGCGCCCTGAAGGACGCGGGCGCTATCGGCTTACTGATAACCAGCCGGGAAAGGATTGGGCTCCATGAGATCTTCGGTTTCGTAGATCACTTTGAACTGACCATCCGCCTGGGCTTCACCGATACGCAGCTTGGACCAGAGGTGGTGGTTCTCGTGGACGCGCACATAGCCCTCAGGGGCGGTATCGAGTTCAATACCCGGGGTATGTTCCCGAACCCGGTCAATGTCGAAGGATCCGGCAGCTTCAACAGCAGCCTTCCACAGCCAGGGGCCAAGGTAAGCCGCCTGAGTAACATCACCAATCACAGAGTCTTCACCCCAACGCTCTTTGAAGGCTTTCACGAAGGCTTTGTTGTTGGGGTTATCCAGGCTCTGGAAGTATTTCATGGCCGAAAAGGCGCCCTGGAAGTTATCGCCACCAATACCCAGCACTTCGTCTTCAGTCACAGAGATGGTCATCAGGGTGAAATCTTCGCTGGTCATATCCAGACCCGCGGATTGCAGCTGGCGATAGAAAGCCACGTTCGAACCACCCACAATAATGGCGTAAACCACATCCGGGTTTCTCAGGCGAATACGGTTAATGGCGGAGTTGAAGTTGGTGTGTCCCAGGGGGAAATAGTCTTCACCCAGCACACGACCCCCAAGATGCTCTTCGATATGGATACGGGCAATCTTGTTGGAGGTGCGTGGCCAGATATAGTCAGAACCCAGCAGGTAGAAAGTTTTTGCATCTTTCTCTCTGGCCACCCAGTCAAGCCCCGCGAGAATCTGTTGGGTGGCTTCCTGGCCGGTATAGACCACGTTGGGGGACTGCTCCAGCCCCTCATAGAAGGTGGGGTAATAGAGCATGTTGTTGTAACGCTCAAAGATGGGCAACACCGCTTTGCGTGACGCCGAAGTCCAGCAACCAAATACGGCGGCCACCTTGTCCTGGCGAATCAGCTTGCGGGCTCTGTCAGCAAACGTGGGCCAGTCACTGGCGCCGTCTTCCTGGATATACCGTATCTGGCGACCAAGGATGCCCCCCATTTCATTGATCTGCTCAATGGCCAGAATCTCTGCCTGAACCGACCCCTCCTCACTGATTGCCATGGTGCCGGAAATGGAATGCAGAATACCCACAGTGACCGTATCGTCCGTCACGGCCAACCCGGTGGTATTCACTTCTGAGGTCGCAGGTTTGGCAACGGCCAGGCCTGACGACATCACTACCGCAGCCGCCAGCACAGTCAGGCTGGCGCTAATCAAGCCCCTGCGCGACAGCCCTTTGGCCCTGTTGCTTGTGTTCGACTTGTCCATGATCTTCCCTCATGTCATTTAAATCGGTTTACAGACACACCGCCAACCTGTGCCCACGCTCTGCATTCTGGAGAGACGGCTGCCATTCCCCCATTCGACAAATGCCCCACCGGACTACGTTATTTAACGCATAGCGAAAACAGTCAATTGCGGATAGAAGGGGACCGAGGGTTCGATGCTGAACGGATAGCAAAAGCAGATGGCAGCCATGGCTCGTTAATTGCTGAGACTTAACAGTAGGCGCCTAAATAGGCGGATTAGCAGCCGTCCCTGATACCACCGACTAAAAAGGACGACAGACCCCTGAGCAGCCCCGCACCGCAATGGGGCAAGAATGCCGTCATGGGCTTCATTCAGTGGCAGTCAGAGGAAAGGTTCCATGAACGCCAAGCAAAACATTTTCTTTGTCAGGCGCAAATACAATCAGTGGGTCGCCAACGAGACCCTGGAAGACTACGCCCTGCGTTTTACCGCCAAGGGGGCTCGTCGCTGGTCCTCCGCCCGGGTTGCCAACACCGCCCTGGGGGCTATTTCCTTTTTGGCCCTGGAAGCCATCGGCGGGGCTATTACCATTCAATACGGCTTCAATAATGCGGTGCTGGCTATCATTGCAGTCAGCCTGGTGATTCTGCTGACAGCGATCCCCATCAGCTACTATGCTGCCCGCTATGGTGTCGACAGCGATTTGCTGACCCGGGGCGCCGGCTTCGGTTATATCGGCTCCACTATCACCTCCCTGATTTACGCCAGCTTCACCTTTATCTTTTTTGCCCTGGAAGCGGTCATCATGGCCATGGCCCTGGAGCTGCTGTTTGGTATCCCCCTGGCAGTCGGCTATATCATCTGTGCCATTGTGGTTATTCCCCTGGTCACCCATGGCATTACCCTGATCAGCCGTTTCCAGCTCTGGACACAACCCATCTGGATCGTGCTGCAGCTATTGCCTTTTATCTTCATCATCTACCTGGATGCCCGGGCGGTGGAAAACTGGACCGGTTTTGCCGGTGCCACCCCCGGGGCCGACGGCAGTGTCAATCTGCTGATGTTCGGAGCTGCTGCCGCCGTGATGTTTGCCCTGGTGGCCCAGATCGGTGAACAGGTGGATTTTCTGCGCTTTGTGCCGGAGCCCAAAAAAGGTCAACAGTGGCGCTGGTGGGCTGCGGTTATGGCCGGCGGGCCTGGCTGGATCATTATTGGAGCCATCAAGATCCTGGCGGGCTCCTTTCTGGCGGTACTGGCCCTGAATCACGGTGTACCCGTGGATGAAGCTGCAGACCCGACCCGCATGTACATGATTGCTTTCGGCTACATCACCAGCTCACCCCAGGTGTCCCTGGCGGCGGCGGGGATTTTTGTCATCCTTTGTCAGGTGAAGATCAACGTCACCAATGCCTATGCCGGCTCTATTGCCTGGTCCAACTTCTTCTCCCGGCTGACTCACAGCCACCCGGGGCGGGTGGTCTGGCTGGTGTTCAATGTCAGCATCGCCCTGCTGGTGATGGAACTGGGGGTGTACCGGGCGCTGGAATCCACCCTGGGGTACTACGGCATTGTGGCCATCGCCTGGGCCGGTGCCCTGGTGGCGGACCTCATCATCAACAAACCCCTGGGCTTTTCTCCCCGGCATATTGAATTCAAACGGGCCCATCTCTACGACATCAATCCGGTGGGCCTCGGCGCCATGATTGCAGCGACTGTGGTGGGGATTAGCTGTTTCAGTGGCCTGCTGGGAGAAATCCCCCAGGCACTGGCCCACTTTATCGCCCTGGCAACGGCCCTGGTGGTGTCGCCACTGATCGCCTGGTATACCGGCGGCAAATACTATATTGCCCGGACACCCGAACTGATCCCCCACAATGGTGATGGCCTGGTGACCTGCGGGGTCTGCGAAAACCGTTTTGAAACCGAAGACATGACCACCTGCCCGGCTTACCAGACCCATATCTGCTCTCTCTGCTGCTCCCTGGACGCCCGTTGCGGCGACTACTGCAAGCCTGGGGCCGGTTACCGGGAGCAGATAAGGCAGTACCTGGAACGTTATATTCCCCCCAGCCTGCTACCACGGATCAATTCCAGGATAGGTCAATTCCTGGCGCTGATGCTGTTGATCAACGGTGCCTCGGGTCTGCTCATGTCACTGATCTATTATCAGACACCCACCACCGATGTCAGTTCTCTGGCGGTGCTGGCCACCACCCTGTGGCAAGTGTTTTTCGTGCTACTGATCATTACCGGCGTCATTTCCTGGCTCTTTGTGCTGGCCCACGAGAGCCGCCTGGTGGCCCAGGAGGAGTCCAACCGCCAGAACCGGCTGTTGATGGCAGAAATAGACGCCCATGAGATCACCGACAAAGCCCTGCAATCCGCCAAGGAGCAGGCCGAAGCCGCCAACGAAGCGAAGAGCCGTTACCTCACGGGAATCAGTCACGAACTGCGCTCTCCCCTGAATGCAGTGATGGGCTATGCCCAGCTGCTGGAGAAAGACGCCGGAATTCCCCCGGAACGCAAACAGGCACTGTCCGTTATCCGCCGTAGCAGCGAGTACCTCTCGGACCTGATCGAAGGCCTGCTGGATATTTCCAAGATTGAAGCCGGCAGGCTGATATTGCACCAGGACGAGGTGCGCATTGACCTGATGATGGATCAGCTGGTGCAGATGTTTCACCTGCAGGCCCTGGAAAAGGGCCTGAGTTTCCGCTTCCACTGCAAAGACCGGCTGCCCCGCCTGGTACGAACCGATGAAAAACAGCTGCGGCAGATCCTTATCAATCTGTTATCCAATGCCATCAAATACACCCAGGTGGGCAGTGTCACCCTGACCCTGCGCTACCGGGGTGAAGTGGCCACTTTTGCCATTGAGGATACCGGCGAAGGCATAGCCCCGGAGGATATAGAACGGATCTTTATGCCCTTTGAGCGTATCCGCGTGCCTGGCTCCAATACCACCGGCATGGGGCTGGGGCTGACCATCACACGCCTGCTGACAGATATCATGGGGGGGGACCTGAAGGTGGACAGCGTGCCTGGGGAGGGCAGCGTTTTTCAAGTCGCTCTGATGCTGTCCAGCATTGCTTCCAACGAACCGGACAACAGCCATGGAGAACGGCCTACCATCTTCGGCTTCAACGGCCCGCCCCGTCGCCTTGTGGTCGTGGATGATGAGCTGACCCACCGGCAATTGATGCGCACGGTGCTGGTTCCCCTGGGCTTTGATGTGGTGGAAATCCCTGACCCGCGCCAAGTAATGGCCGCCCTTGCGGAGGCCCCCATGGATCTGGTGATGCTGGATGTGTGCATGCCCGGCATGGACGGCTGGAGCCTGCTGGACACCATCAAGGCCCGTTATCCTGAGATGCCGGTGATTATGGTTTCTGCGGACGCCAGTGAAGGCCGCCAGCAAACCCCTGACACGCTCCATCACAACGGCTACTTCGTCAAACCAATACGCCTGACCCAGTTAATTGAACATATCGGCCGCCTGCTGGGACTGCAATGGCGTTACCAGGGGGACCGGCAGCACCCCCAGCGGGCATTGCAACAACGTTCCATGGAAGGCATGGAGATGCCCGAAGCTCACCATATCCGGCACTTGCTAGGCCTGGCCATCATCGGTCATCACAAGGGCATGCTGGAATCTCTCTATGATCTGCGCAAAAGCGGGAATGGCAGTGACGCCTTTTATGAAGAGCTGATTCGCCTGACCAATGACTTTCAGTTTGACGCCATCAGGAACCTGCTTCAGGTGACCGACTATGACAGTAAATGATGTACAGAAAGACACCGTACTGGTGGTGGATGATTCACTGGATACCATACGCATGATCAACGACGTGCTGGAAGCTGCCGGCATGACCGTGCTGGTGGCCCTGGAGGGTGCCCAGGCCCTGAACATTACCCGCAATATCACCCCAGACATCATTCTTCTGGATGCCCTGATGCCCAACATGGACGGCTTTGAAACCTGCCGTCAGCTCAAGCAGAACCCGGAACTGGGGGACTGCCCCATCATCTTCATGACCGGTCTCCATGACACTGAACACGTGGTTATGGGGCTCAGTTGTGGCAGTGTGGATTACATCGCAAAGCCCATCGTGGCAGATGAGCTTCTCGCCCGGATGCAGGTGCACCTGGCCAACGCCCGTATGGCACAAAGTGCCAGAACCGCCCTGGACCAGACCGGGCAATTCCTGTTCGCAGTAAACCCCCGGGGGAAAGTGCTCTGGGCCACACCCCAGGCGCGCCGGCGTTTCAACCAGAGCGGCTTGCAGGTACCCCAGGCCTGGGCCTCACTGGAAAACCGAATGGGGGACTGGCTGGGCCACCGGCCGGAGGCCGGACATCACCTGAAACCGGAGCCCGGAACAGAAGGTCTGACCATGGAATTTCTGGCAGCCATCTCAGGCGAAGAACACCTATTGCGCCTGGTGGATGACAACAAACCCGCAGACACCACCGCCCGACTAAAAGCCAAGTTCGCGGTAACCCAACGGGAGGCGGACGTCCTGCTGTGGATCGCCCACGGCAAAACCAACCGGGAAATCGGCGAGATTCTTTCCATGAGTCCAAGAACCGTGAATAAACACCTGGAACAGGTGTTTCCCAAGCTGGGAGTAGAGAACCGAACAGCCGCCGCAGCCGCCGCTATCCGCTGTCTGGCGAGGGTCTGAGGATTAAATGGGGACAGACCACGTTTTTTTGAAGTGCCAAAAACGTGGTCTGTCCCCATTTAATCCGTGGTCTGTCCCCATTTAATCCATTTATTCCTTTGGCATGTGTCCGGCATAGGCCACCACAAAGGCAGCCTCCTGGAAGACCTTCAGCCCGGTTTCAGCAAAGGGCACCGGCAAGGGGTGTGCCGCCAGGGTGGCCTTGATCAGCGCAGGGGACAGCAGGGTGACCTTGAGGTCTTTATCCTGGATCAGCTGGATGGCCGCCTCCAGCTTGAAGCTGATGGCACCACCGGCGAACTTGCCCTTGGGCATCCGCTCCCTGATGGCGACCTGCTTGACGCTATAGTCACCCATCAGCTGCTTAAAGGCCCCCTGAAAATGCAGCAGATCTTCCCGGGTGTGGTTCTTTTTGAGGGTCAGTTTACGCACCCTGCATTCCGGCAGAGTGAACTGGCCCTGGTTAAGGTCCAGCAGACAAACCACTGCGTCGCTACCGGTGAGTTCAACACCACAAATAATCATATAAATTCCTCAACTGGTTACCAGAGGCTAACCGGCTGTTGACTGTGTTCTTGAGAGGCGATAGCCAGATTAAACGGAGTCTATCAGAGCGGACTTAAAATGGGACTTTTAATGGGGACAGACCACGTTTTAGCACTTTAAAAACGTGGTCTGTCCCCATTAAAACGCCCATTTAACGCATTTAAGGTCTGAGCCGAGGGAAACAACGTAACATTATTCCATCTATGGCCAGCAATGGAACTTTGTCGTGCCTTTTCGCCGGATTTCCCAGCACCTGATCACCATCGCCGCTTTTGTCGGTCTGTTTGTCGTTCTGGTTCTGCCAAACCGCCTGGACTGGATCGCCGGGGTGGCGTTTTTTGTGTTTCCCCTGGAATTGCTGATTATTGGTCTGTTGCTGCTGGTGCCCGGTAAGGCGGGGGGCGCTGTGCGGGTCCTGCTGGCGTTGTTGCTGGGGCTGGCAATGCTGTTGCGGGGGGCGGATCTGGTTGTTCATGAGATCTTTGCCAGGCGCTTCAATCTGGTGTTCGACGCTCACCTGCTGGCGGATGCCAATCGCCTGCTCAGTGGCACTGTGGGCAGCCTGTCTTCCCTGATTGTGGGGCTGTTGCTGGTGGCTCTGGTGCTGCTGTTGTGCTGGCTCGCCTTTGCCATGCTGGGGCGTATCCAGCGGGTGCTGCAGGGGGCGCCCCGGCTGGCGGGGGTGGCATTGGTGGTGCTGGCCATGAGCTGGGGGCTGCTGAAGGTCACGGACGGGTCACCCAGGGCGGATTCCTTTACCTCTTACCAGCTACTGGCCCACAGTCAGGACACCATTGCGAGCCTCCGGGACATCCGCAGCTTTGCTGAAACCGTGGGTGATGACCCCATGGCTGAGCGGGCCCCCGAGTCACTGTTCACCAAACTGCAAGGCAAGGATGTGTTTGTTGTCTTCCTGGAGTCCTACGGCCGGGCAGTGCTGGAGCGGGACCCCTTCGCGGAATCCGTTACCGCCCGACTGGAAAACGCCACAGAGCGGCTGAAGGTTGCAGGATTTCATAGCCGCAGCGCCTTTCTCACCGCCCCCGTGGTGGGCGGGCAGAGCTGGCGGGCACGGGCCACGCTGCTATCCGGTGCCTGGATTCCCAGTGAGACCCGCCACACCAGCCTGATCCTCAGCGACCGCATGTCCTTGAACCGCCTGTTCCGCAATGCCGGCTGGCGCACCGTGGCGGCCATGCCCGCCATCACCATGGCCTGGCCGGAAGGGGCCTTCTTCGGCTATGACCAGATCTACCATGCCCATAATTTCGGCTATGAAGGGTTGCCATTTAACTGGGTAACCATGCCCGACCAGTATGTCTTTTCTGCCATTGAGGCCCGTGAGCGGGTCGGTCAGGACCGGCCGCCGCTGATGGCGGAGCTGGCCCTGATTTCCTCCCACGCCCCCTGGACCCCGGTTGCCGAACTGGTGCCCTGGGATCAGGTGGGGGACGGTCGCATATTCAATAAGCAGGCCCAGGCCGGGCCCACCCCGGAGGAGGTCTGGAGCGATGTGGACAGAATTCGTGACTTCTACCTGCGCTCCATCGACTATGTGCTGGAGACACTGGTGTCCTATATCGAAGAATACGGCGACGATAATCTGGTGCTACTGGCACTGGGGGACCACCCCGCGGCACCCATGGTCACCGGTGATGTGGACGACCGAGAGGTGCCGGTACACCTGATTGCCCGTGACCCCGCAGTGATGGAGGCCATTGCGGACTGGCAGTGGCAGGAAGGCATGTTGCCGGGTGCCGCTGCGCCGGTCTGGCGTATGGATCAGGTGCGGGACCGCCTGGTAAATGCGTTCTCCGACCCACAGGAGAAGACGGAATGAGTCAGCCCACCCACTGGCAGCAGCGGCTGGGGCTTTGGCGTTCACTGCTCATGTACTACGCCATCCCCGGGCGCCAGAAACGCATGCGCCAATGCTATGGCCAGTTTATTCAGCCCGGTGACCTGTGTTTTGAAATCGGCGCCCATGTGGGCAACCGGCTGCAGGCCTGGCGGGCACTGGGTGGCCAGGTGGTGGCGGTGGAGCCACAGCCGCTGCTGATGCAGATGCTCCAGGGGCGCTATGGCCAGGACCCGGGAATCACCCTGGTGGAACAGGCCATTGGCCCGGAGCCGGGGGAAGCCACGCTGTTTATCAGCTCACGCACACCCACGGTTACCACCCTGTCCCCTGAGTGGATTTCACAGGTACAACAGGACCCTTCATTTCAGGGGGTGCGCTGGGATCAGGAAGTGACGGTGCCGGTGACCACCCTGGATGCCCTGATCGAGGCCCACGGTGAACCGCGGTTCTGCAAGATTGATGTGGAAGGTTTTGAGCTGGCGGTATTACAGGGGTTGTCACGGCCCCTCGCCGCCCTGTCTTTCGAGTACATCCCGGCGTCCATCAGTGTTGCCCTGGGGTGCATTCAGCGCCTGGGGGAACTGGGGGATTACGAGTACAACCTGGCCCCCGGTGAAACCCACCGGCTGCGGTTTGAGCGCTGGCTGACCCCCGCTGAAATGGTCCGGGTACTGGAAACCACCCGGGAAGGCAGTGGCGATGTTTATGCCCGGCGGCTGGGGTCTTAATCCCAACGCGACCCATCAGGCAGGGGTTGCCAGCAGATCCGTATGTCCCACCGTGCAGGTGCCGGATGCAGCCTTTGACTGGCGGAACCGCACCCATTCCTCCAGGGCACCGGTATCAACGCCGGGGCTGCCTGCCACGGCTCCGGCAATACCGGTAATCAATTCTGCAACCAGGGCCTGATCCGCGCCATCCAGTACCCAGGGGCTGCTGGCGTAAGTTACCGCAAAACCTGCCTGAATAAACTGCCTGCCCATGGCGTCCCCGGCCTCCGGCCCCAGGGCCGGACCGAACCCCTTGTCCTGGCGCTGGTCCTGATTGAAGGCCTGCAGGACCACCCCGTCCATGGGATGTTCAGGGGCCCAATGGGTGCTGCCGTCGTAGTTCAGGGCGGCATAGACCCCCACCGGGTTTTCCTCACACTGACTCCGCAAGACCTTTGCCAGCGCCTCGATAAACCCTTCAGATACCAGGTCGAACAGGGCCGACGCCGTCACCAGCCGGGCGCCAGCCAGTGGCAGTAACTCAATCCGGGACAGATCCGCGGCACAGGTCTCCACCCGCTGGGTACTGCCATGGCGGCCCTGGGCCTCCGCAAGGAGTACCAGGTCGTGATCCACCAGCCGCCAGGCCACCGGCAGGGAATCCGCTGCGGTAAGCGCCCGCAGGGTGGAGCCGGTGCCTGCCCCCAGATCCACTACCAGGGGCTTACCGGTTGCCAGGGGGGCAGCCTGCAGCCATTGCATCGCCTGCTGACGCAGGCCGGGGTCCCGGGCGCGCCGGTCAGCGTCTTCCCGCAGGTCAAGCCAGTCGATACTGAATCCACTCATGAACGCTGTACATCCTCAATCAGGCGAGCCACCTGCCGGGCGGTATCGCCCCAGGTGGGTAAAGCGGCGGCGGCATGGCGGGCACCTGCCTGGAGTTGCCGGCGCAGGTCTTCCCGGGTTAACAGCCGGTGTAGCGCTGCCGCCAGTGCTGCCCTGTCACCGGCGGGCACCAGCAGGCCGGCGGAGGCCGGCACCAGATCAGGCACCGCCCCGGCTCTTGCGGCGATTACCGGTAAACCCGCCGCCAGGGCTTCCGCGAAGACCATGCCGTAGCCTTCATATCGGGAGGGCAGCACAAACAGGTCAGCGTTGTGGAACTCGCCACCGGCCTCATCCACGGCACCCACCAGTTCGATACGCTGCTGCAGTTGCAGACGGTTCACCTGTTGCTGCAGTTGCTCGCTCCAGGCAGGGTCCAGATCACGGCTACCCACAAAGCGCGCCTGCCAGGGCAAGTCTGCTAAAGACCCCAGGGCATCAATCAATACATCATGGGCTTTGCGGCGGGTCAGTGAGGCCACCGTCAGCAGTCGTAGCGGACTGCCGGCACAGGGCGCAAAGGGGGCAGGATCAGTGCCGGGGCGGGCAACCACCACCCGCTCAGAAGGCACCGCAAACTGGTCGGTCAGTATCTGCCCGGTATGCCCGCTGGTCACCAGCACCCTGCGGGCGGCCCCCAGGGCCCGCTGCTCTGATGCCTGGAAACGCTGCTGCTGAACCGGGCTGAGGCCGGTCTCCAGGGCCAGTGGATGGTGGCAGAGGGCAATGATCCGCAAACGCCGGGACTGGGCTTGAGCCAGGGCGTCCAAAGCCCCGAACGCCAGCCCGTCAATAATCACCACCGCCCCATCCGGCACAGCGCCCAGACTCTGGCGCGCCTCTTCCAGGGCCTGGGCGTCAGGAAAGGGGAACCGGCTGGAAAGGGACAGGGTCTCAACGGCCACACCCTGCTGCCGCAACTCATGGATCAGCCGGCGATCATAGTGATAGCCACCTGTTGGGGTCGTCAGTTGACCGGGAAAGGCAAAATACAGGGTGTCAGTGTTCACAGGTGGTTTGATCCGTTCCCCGTCAGATGTCGTAATTTTGAGCAGTCTTTAACCCAAATCCGTCATAACAGCATTCTGAGTGTGCGATGTCCATACCTGAAGTGACCCGTATGACCTGTACCCGGATTCCCACGGAATACGGGGATTTTCAGTTGTGCTTCTATGCCAACTCCCTGGACAGCAAAGAGCATCTGGCCCTGTTTATGGGTGATATCTCCAGTGCCGAATCGGTGCTGGTAAGGGTTCATTCCGAGTGTTTTACCGGTGATGTACTGGGCTCCCGTCGCTGTGATTGCGGCGAGCAGCTTGACCGCTCCCTGGCCATGGTGGCCAAAGCCGGGGTTGGTGTGGTGCTTTACATGCGCCAGGAAGGGCGAGGTATTGGCCTGCTGGAGAAGCTGCGGGCTTACAATCTGCAGGACCAGGGCTACGACACGGTGGACGCCAACCTGATGCTGGGACACGGCGCGGATGAGCGGGATTATTCCCTGGCCGCCATGATGCTGAAAGATCTGAAAGTCCCTTCGGTGCGCTTGATCACCAACAATCCGGCCAAGATCCAGGCCCTTGAGGCAGAAGGTATTACCGTCACGGAACGGGTGGCACTGGCAATCATCGCCAATACCGACAATGCCGGTTACCTGTTAACCAAGGCCCAGCGCATGGACCATTTTCTGCCCCTGAAACCGGCCAAAACCCAGCCTGCCCATGAATCTTAATCAGGACATCGAACAGTGGCTGATCAGTGAACAGTCTGCCTTTCACGAAGTCCCGCCAGACTCCGGCACTGGCCGCCCCCATGTGACCCTGTGTTATGCCCAGAGCTGGGACGGCAGCATTACCACCGCCCCCGGCAAAACCATGTCACTGAGCAGCGATGCGGGCATGCAGATGACACATCAGCTGCGCAGCCTCCATGACGGCATCCTGGTAGGGATCGGCACGGTACTGGCGGACAACCCCCGGCTCAATGTGCGGGAATGGTCTGGCAGCGATCCCCAGCCCATCGTGCTGGACAGCCGGCTGCGGATGCCCCCTGACAGTAAACTGTGCCAGAACGATGAACCCCATTGCTGGGTACTCACCACCCCCTCTGCGGCCACCCACCGCAATGACTGCGAACTGATTGTGGTGCCCGGTGACGAAGACGGGCATGTTAATCTCAACAAGGCCCTGGAAATTCTGCACCAGCGGGGTATCCGCCATCTGATGGTGGAAGGGGGTGCCTCTGTGATTACCGCCTTTCTGCGGGCGGGGCTGGCAGATGCCGCCGTGCTCACCATCGCCCCGGTGTTTATCGGCGGCTACAATGCCATTGGCTCCCTGGGGGATGCCGACAACCGGGCGTTCCCCCACATGGTCCCCCTGAACAGCTGCCAGTTGGGTAACGAAATGATGGTATGGGGCAGGCTGAGCTACAGACATGACTCCCGTCCAGGAGCTGAGCAATGAGCACCACCACAGCCGCGCAGCTCTGGTTTACCGCCCCCTTTGAGGTGGAAGTCAGGCACGCTCCCCTGCCAGAACCCGGCCCGGACGAGGTGCTGGTTAACACCCTGTATTCAGCCATCAGTGCCGGCACAGAACTGCTGCTTTACCGTGGGCATCTGCCCCAGGCCATGGCACTGGACAGCACCCTGGACTCCCTGCAACAGTCTTCACAATACCCGGTGCAGTTTGGCTACGCCTGTGTCGGGGAAGTGGCGCAAATCGGCAGTAACGTGGACCCTGCCTGGCGGGGGAAAACCGTGTTTTCTTTTCAGCCCCACGCCAGCCATTTTACCGCACGCCCGGATCAACTGATGGCAGTGCCTGAGGATATCCCCCCCCAGTCCGCGGTGTTCCTGCCCAATGTGGAAACCGCTGTTAATCTGGTGCAGGACGGCCAGCCACTGATCGGCGAGCGGGTAGTAGTGCTGGGACAGGGAGTGGTGGGTCTGCTCTTGTCAGGGGTACTGGCCCAGCACCCCCTGGGACTACTCAGTGCGGTGGAAGGCCAGCCCCAGCGCCAGCGCCTGGCCCGCCAGATGGGGATTCAGTCGCTCTGCAGCCCGGCGGAAGCGACACTGCCCCACCAACGCCCCCCTACACTTGCGGATGCAGATCTGATCTATGAGGTCAGCGGCCACCCGGATGCCCTCAACCTGGCCATCAGCCTGAGCGGCTATTGCAGCCGCATCGTGATCGGCAGCTGGTAC
>REBR01000079.1 GCA_007692645.1 Halomonadaceae bacterium
GCGCCCGAGAGGATTCGAACCTCTGACCTCTGCCTCCGGAGGGCAGCGCTCTATCCAGCTGAGCTACGGGCGGTATATGACACCGGAAAGGGTGGCTCCGGTGTCGGCAGAACCTTTGCCTTGTGAGCGTCGGTGATCTGCGGCCTGTTTGGTTGGGCCGTTACGGCGGGCGCCAAATCAGGTGGGCCATGATAAGGGGGGCGGGGGCTAATGTCCAATGTTGTAGCAGGGAATTGGGGGGTTTTTGCTGGTTGTTTTTTGTGCGGCTGGCCTTAAAGGACTTGCATTCGCGTTCGTAAATGGGAATAATTAGCATTCAGTTTCAGCAATTACTACGGGATGCTGCCCCATGTATGTTTGCCTTTGTGAAGCGGTTACCGACCACCAGATCCGTGCCTTGGCGCAGGAAGGGTGTACCAGTATGCGTCAGCTCGGTGAGCAGACCGGGGCGGGGCGTTGTTGTGGGCGTTGTGTGCCCATGGCCCGGGGCATCCTGCGGGAGTACCAGGAATCTCTGAATATGGACCTGCTGCAGACGCTGGCGCAGCCTGCGGCCTGAGCGGGTCACAGGTATAGTTGCCTGAATGGCTGCCTGAATGGCTGCCTGAATGCTTCTCACTCTTTTTTATACCCACCTGCGTTCCCAGGTGAGTACTCATTGGTTATAACGTGTTGCTAGTCCCGGCCTTGCGGGCTGTGGTATTTTGGGTGCCTAAAATGTTTTCCGGGAGAATGGCGTCATGAAGGGCGATAAGAAAGTAATTCAGTTGTTGAACAAAGTGCTGGGTAATGAACTGACGGCCATCAATCAGTATTTCCTGCATTCCCGCATGTACAAGGACTGGGGTCTGACGCTGTTGGCCGCCAAGGAGTATGAAGAGTCCATTGATGAGATGAAGCATGCGGATCAGCTGATCGAGCGCATTCTGTTTCTGCAGGGGTTGCCCAATCTGCAAGACCTGAACAAGCTGCTGATTGGCGAGAATGTGAAAGAAATGATCGAGTGCGATCTGAAAATTGAGCACCTGGCCCATGTGGATCTGAAGGCCGGTGTCGCCTATGCGGAGTCGGTGCAGGATTATGCGTCCCGGGATCTGTTTGCGGCGATTCTCGCCAGCGAAGAAGAGCACATCGATTTTCTCGAGACTCAGCTGGATATGATTGACCGTATGGGTATTGAGAATTACTGCCAGTTGCAGTCTTCCGCCGCGTCCTGATCATGCCCGGTTGCTGTTAGTGACAACAGGTTCCCCTGGCCCCCGGTGATCCGGGGGTTTTGCGTTTCAGGAGGGCAGGAAAGTCAGAACCAGTCGTTGAGCAGAAAGCCGAGGCTCACCCGGTTCACCCGGTGGTTGTAGTCGATCAGGGTTTCGCCGTAGCCGTTGTAGTACTGCACATAGCCCCGCAGGGTGCCCCCCAGGGGGAAGGACCAGCTGAACTCCCCGGAGGTGCGGTTGTTGCCGCCGCTGCGCAGGTTGTTGTAGCCCCGCAGGCCGAAGGTGTGGTCGTTGCCGGTCTGGTACAGGGCGTTGTATTCGGCGTAGCCGAGAAAGCGACTGATGTCCGGGTTGTCGTCGTTGCTGCTGCTCTCTGGAATGCGGTACCAGGGGCGCACGCTGAAGGCCCACTTACTGCTGCTGTAGACCGCTTCACCAATGATGCGGTTCCAGCTGCGGGAGCGGGGGTCAGGGCGGCCATTGGACTGGTGGTTGAAACTCAGGCCCACGTAATCCAGAGTGCCGGGGCCAATGGTTTTGTTGAGGTCGTGAGTTAAAAACAGTTCTGGCTCGTAATTAGTCTCACGGAAAGGGCGGGATTCGCTGTTGTTGTAGGCCTGCCACAATGAGACCTGGGTATAGCCCAGCCACAGCTCGGTGTCACCGTCGAACAGGCCGGTCAGTAATGGCAGCTTGAAGCTGAGCTGGAACTTGATCTCTTCGTTAGCCAGTTCCTGTTCGATCTGGTTGCGGCCAAAGGCAGGGCTCTGTGGGCTCTGGTTGGGGTTGTGCAGCCAGGTGAAAGGCATGATGTACATGCGCCGGTGGGGCACAAAGGTGCCGGAGTAAGAAAACAGGTCCTGGCCACGTTCCGACGCGGCGCCACCCAGGGTGGTGCGGGAATTATTTTCCTCAAGCTCCTCGCCGGCCTCTTCCATGGTATCGCCGTGGGCGAAAGCGGTGAAGGCCAAGGTGAGCAGCAGAACCAGGCAGTGACGCACTAAGCGGGGTAAGGAACAGGTCATAGAGGGCATTCGCAGCGGTTTTGTCGGTGCGGACAGTGTACCTGTAACGGTCAGCAGGAGCACCCATCTGGCCTTGTGTGTGGATTATTTGACCGTGGCTATTTCAGATGGCAGAGGCAGTCGCTATAATTGCCGCCATATCATTGAGTGATTCACAGAGGTTTTCCCATGAATAAAGTTTCCAGGATCGTGGCAGTGTTCGGTCTGATTGCCGTTTTAATTGGCTCCGCCGTTGCACTGGCGGCCACCGATGAAATCCGCGACCGTATCCGCCCTTCAGGTGATGTGCGCCTGGGTGAGGGTGCTCAGCGTGCCGTAGCCGAACGGGCTGACCGTGACGGCCAGACCGTTTACGCGGCGGCCTGTCAGGCCTGTCACGCCTCCGGTGCTGCGGGTGCTCCCCGTACCGGTCGTGCGGCTGACTGGGGCGAGCGTGCCCAGCAGGATATGGCAACCCTGTATGACCATGCCATCAACGGCATCGGCTCCATGCCCGGTAAGGGCGGCTGTCGTGACTGCAGTGACACCGAAGTGGAAAAAGCCGTGGATTACATGATGGCTGAGCTGGAATAAGCTCAATTTTCTACCCGCTCAGGCGGGCGTTAGTACTGCTTATGTGAGACGGTCAACCTTCGGGTTGGCCGTTTTTGCGTCTATCTGGACGGAGCGCCAGGGCGCGGTTAAAACTTTGTGGGGCTGCAAAGCCTGATCGCGGCTATAGCCGCTCCCACATGGCCCCTGCCTGATCGCAACCCTGTCCCCATCCTGCAGCTACGCCTCCTCCCCTGTGGGAGCGGCTATAGCCGCGATCAGTTCCCAGCGACTCTGAGTGCGCCTTAATCCCCCAAGTCACCCAACAACGCAGACAGAGTGGCTTTGCCCCGTTTCTGATTGGCCTCTTTGTCCAGGTCCCCCATGCCTTCCCAGGCCAGGTCTTCCTCGGGCAGTTCGTCCAGAAAGCGGCTGGGAATGGTTTCGTACTTCTCCCCGTACTGTTTGCGCTGGGCGGCAAAGCTTAGGGTCAGGGTCTCACGGGCCCGGGTAATGCCCACGTACATCAGGCGTCGCTCTTCCTCGATGTTCTGCTCTTCAATGCTGGCCCGGTGGGGCAGCAGTTCCTCTTCCAGGCCAAGAATAAATACGTGAGGGAACTCCAGGCCTTTAGAGGCGTGCAGGGTCAGCAACTGGACCTTGTCGTCATCGTCTTCCTCTTCCTGGCGCTCCAGCATGTCCCGCAGCACCAGGCGGCTCACCGCATCTTCCAGGGTCGATTCTTCCCGGTCTTTCTCCGGGTCCGGGCTCATCATTTTCTGCAGGGAGTCCACCAGGTACCAGACGTTCTCCATGCGCTTCTGGGCCTGCTTGGGGGTGTTGGAGTTCTGGTGCAGCCATTCGTCGTACTCAATGTCGCTGAACAACTGCTTGATCACGGCAATCGGGTCTTCTTCCCGCAGCCGCTGGGTGGTGCGCTCAAGCCACTCTGAGAAGCGGCGTAGCTTGTCCAGCCCCCGTTCGCTCACATGGCTGGCGGCCCCCATGGCCTGCAGGGCGCTGATCAGGCCGATACCCCGGGCCCGGGCATAGATGCCCAGCTGCTCCAGGGTGCGGGGGCCGATTTCCCGCCGGGGCACGTTCACAATGCGCAGAAAGGCGGTGTCGTCATTGGTGTTGATCAGCAACCGCAGGTAGGCCATGGCATCCTTGATTTCGTTTTTGGCGAAAAAGGAGGTGCCGCCGGAGATGCGATAAGGAATGTTGTAGGCCTGCAGTTTCATTTCCAGCAGCCGGGCCTGGTGGTTGCCCCGGTAGAGCACGGCAAAGTCGCTGAATTTCAGGCCGCTGCGCAGTTTGCGGTCGAGGATTTCCGTGGCCACCCGTTCGCTTTCGCTGTCTTCGCTGCGGCAGCGCAGCACGCGGATTTTCTCCCCGGTGCCCAGTTCACTCCACAGGGCTTTTTCAAACACGTGGGGGTTGTTGGCGATCAGGGTATTGGCGGCCCGCAGGATCAGCCGGGTAGAGCGGTAGTTCTGCTCCAGCTTGATGATTTTCAGGCTGGGGAAGTCGTCTTTTAATTGCACCAGGTTTTCCGGCCGGGCGCCGCGCCAGGCATAGATGGACTGATCGTCGTCCCCCACCACGGTCAGGCCATGGCGGTGGCCCACCAGTTGGCGCACCAGTTCATACTGGCTCAGGTTGGTGTCCTGGTATTCATCCACCAGCAGGTGGCGGATGCGGCCCTGCCACTTGATCAGCACCTCCGGATTATCCCGGAACAGGATCACTGGCAGCATGATCAGGTCGTCAAAATCCACCGCGTTGTAGGCCCGCAGGTATTCCCCGTAACGCTTGTAGATCAGGGCCAAGCGCTGTTCCCGCTCGTCACTGGCACGGCTCAGGGCTTCGCTGGGGAGCAGGCAGGCGTTTTTCCAGTCAGAGATTTTCATCTGGGCATCGCCTGCCTCGTCACCGGTCTCCTGGTTGTCCTGCATCAGCAGGTCCCGCAGCAGCGCCCGGGCATCTTCCGCATCAAAGATGGAGAAGCCCGGGTGGTAGCCCGCGTGATCATGCTCTTCCTTGAGGATGGTCAGGCCCAGGTTATGGAAGGTGGCCACGGTCAGGCCCCGGGAGGCGGGTTTGCTCACCAGCTTGCTGACCCGCTCTTTCATTTCCCGGGAGGCCTTGTTGGTAAAGGTCACGGCGGCGATCTGCCGGGCGGGAATGCCACAGTGCTCGATCAGGTAGGCGATCTTGCGGGTAATCACGCTGGTTTTGCCACTGCCGGCCCCTGCCAGCACCAGGGAGGGGCCTTCAATGTAGCGCACGGCTTCCTGCTGACGGGGGTTTAACTGGGACACGGTGAGCACCTGAAGGGTGGCGAATGAGCTTGAGCAATCGAGGGGGTGATTGTACCACTGGCAGCGCCGGGACATAACGCTGTTGCCGTGACGAAAGTGGCTGTTACCCGAGCTGTAACCTTGGGGGGTATCAACGGGTCGGTCACAAGAGGCTATAATGCGGCATCATTTACCGCCGTGGGCCCTTTTTGGCCCCGTGATCTGAGTCCCGACTAAGGAACCACCCCCCTGATGAGCAGCCTTTACCAGCGTATCGCCCAGGAACTGAACATCCGTGAAGAGCAGGTTGTGGCCACCGTGGCCATGCTGGATGACGGGGCCACCGTGCCCTTTATTGCCCGCTACCGGAAAGAGGTTACCGGTTCACTGGATGATATTCAGCTGCGGGCCCTGGAAGAGCGGCTGCATTACCGTCGGGACATGGAAGACCGCCGGGCCACCATCCTCTCCAGCATCGAAGAGCAGGGCAAACTCACGGATGAGTTGGCCAAGGCAATTAATGAGGCGGACAACAAAAGCCGTCTGGAAGATCTTTACCTGCCCTTCAAGCCCAAGCGCCGTACCAAGGGTCAGATCGCCATTGAGGCAGGTCTTGAGCCGTTGGCGGACAGCCTCTACGGGAATCCTGAGCTGGACCCGGAGCAGGAAGCCGCCGCCTTCATCAGTGCCGATAAGGGCATCGCCGACACCAAGGCCGCCCTGGAAGGGGCCCGGTCAATCCTCATGGAGCGCTTCGCGGAACAGGCGGACCTGCTCAGTGAACTGCGGGATTACCTGTGGCAGGAAGGCACCCTGCAGGTGCGGGTGAGCAAGGGCAAAGAGGCGGAAGGCGCCAAGTTCAGTGACTATTTTGAACACGATGAGCCGTTAAAACGCATTCCCTCCCACCGGGCCCTGGCTATATTTCGGGGCCGTAACGAAGGCATTCTCAGCTACCAGATTCAGGTGGGGGACCCGGAGGCAGACCGGCGCACCCCGCACCCGGCTGAACTGAAAGTGGCCGCCCACGCGGGCATCCGCGACCAGGGTCGCCCCGGGGACAAATGGCTGGCGGAAGTGTGCCGCTGGACCTGGCGGGTCAAGCTCTCCACCACTCTGGAAACGGAACTTATGGGTCGTATCCGGGAGCGGGCAGAGGTTGAGGCGATTCAGGTGTTTGCTGCCAATATCAAGGATCTGTTGCTGGCGGCCCCCGCCGGGCAGCGGGCCACATTGGGCCTGGACCCGGGCCTGCGCACCGGGGTCAAGGTGGCGGTGGTGGATGCCACGGGCAAGTTCTGCGATCAGGGGGCCATTTTTCCCCATGCGCCGAAAAACCAGTGGTCCCAGTCCATTGCCCAGTTGGCTGCCTGGTGCAAGAAGCACAAGGTGGAGCTGGTGGCCATCGGTAACGGCACCGCTTCCCGGGAAACCCAGAAGCTGGTGGCGGACCTGATCAAACAGCACCCGGAACTGAAACTCACCAGCGTTCTGGTGAACGAAGCCGGCGCTTCTATTTACTCCGCCTCGGAATTCGCCTCCCGGGAGCTGCCGGACCTGGACGTGACCATCCGTGGCGCGGTGTCCATTGCCCGGCGCCTGCAGGACCCCCTGGCAGAGCTGGTGAAGATCGAACCCAAGTCCATCGGCGTTGGTCAGTACCAGCACGATGTCTCCCAGGTGCTGCTGGCCCGCAGCCTGGATGCGGTGGTGGAAGACTGTGTGAACGCCGTGGGGGTGGATCTCAATACCGCCTCTGCGCCCCTGCTGAGCCGGGTGTCCGGCCTGAACCCGGTCACCGCTGCCAACATCATTGCTTTTCGGGATGAGCACGGGGCCTTTAAAAACCGCAAGCAGCTGCTGAAAGTGGCCCGCCTGGGCAGTAAAACCTTTGAGCAGTCCGCGGGTTTTCTGCGGGTCACCCAGGGGGATAACCCGCTGGATGCCTCCAGCGTGCACCCGGAGGCTTACACCCTGGTGGAGGCCATCGCCAAAAAAGCCAACCGGCCACTGGGCTCCCTGCTCGGGGACAGCGACAGCCTGCGTCGCCTGGACGCCAACACCCTGGTGGATGAGCGCTTCGGGCTGCCCACGGTGAAAGATATTCTGTCGGAACTGGAAAAACCCGGCCGTGATCCCCGCCCGGAATTCAAGGCGGCCCGCTTTGAGGAAGGGGTGGAGAAACTCACCGACCTCAAGCCCGGCATGACCCTGGAAGGCAGCGTCACCAACGTCACCAACTTCGGGGCTTTTGTGGATATCGGCGTTCACCAGGACGGGCTGGTGCATATCTCCGCCCTGTCCCACACCTTCGTCAAAGACCCCCGGGAAGTGGTCAAGGCCGGGGACGTGGTGAAAGTGAAAGTGATGGCGGTGGATATTCCCCGCAAGCGCATTGGTCTGAGTATGCGCCTGGATGATGAGCCAGAGTCAGAGAATGCCGACGGCAGTCATCGCCCCGGCGCTGGCGGTCGTAAAACCGCCGGTGCTGATGCTGGCCGTCGTCAGGGTCAGCCGGGTGCCGGCCCCCGGCGAGGTGGTCAGGGCCAGTCAAGCCGGCAGGAGCAGCCGGTTACCGCTATGGGTGGGGCACTGGCCAACGCCCTGGCGTCTGCGAAGAAAAAATAACCGACTGCCGGCGGTTGCCGGTGGTCAGTAATAATAGATCTATACGAGGGGAGCAGGGCATGGGGCAACGCCTGGCAGCATTTAACAGGGTGGTGGCACAAGGTTGGGACGGCTTCCTTAAAGGTGTCGAAAAAGAAGGGCTGCGGGTTGATTCTGAAGGGTTTATCGCCCAGACCCCGCACCCGAAAGCCCTGGGTTCAGCCCTCACTCACCCGGCCATTACCACGGATTATTCCGAGGCGCTGCTGGAGCTGATTACCCCGGTGTGCAACAGCACCGCAGAGGTGATGGAGTCCCTCACGGACATCCACAGTTTTGTGCAGATGCATCTGGGGGACGAAGTACTCTGGTCTGCCAGCATGCCCTGCCGCATTAAGGGGGAGGAAAGCATCCCCATTGCCGAATACGGCACTTCCAATGTGGGGCAGCTGAAATACGTTTACCGCCATGGCCTGGCAGTGCGTTACGGCCGGGTGATGCAAAGCATTGCCGGGGTGCATTATAACTTCTCTATGCCGGAGAGTTTCTGGCAGCGCTGGCAGCAGCAGCTGGAAGATAGCCAGCCACTGCAGGATTTTAAGACCGAGCAGTACTTCTGGCTGATCCGTAATTTCCGCCGTCGCAGCTGGTTGCTGATGCTGCTGTTTGGCAGCTCTCCGGCCCTGGACGCCAGCTTCGTCTGTGGCCGCAAGCACAACCTGCGGGACGCCGGCCCCAGTACCTTGAAAAGCCCTTTAGCCACTTCACTGCGCATGAGCGACATGGGTTATAACAACCAGGCCCAGTCGTCACTGAATATCTGCTTCAACCGCCTGGAAACCTTTACCCGTACCCTGGACCGGGCCATCCATACCCCCTGGCCTCCCTATGAAGAGATTGGCCTTTTCCGTGGGGATCAGCGCATCCAGATCAACACCAATGTGCTGCAGATTGAAAACGAGTACTACAGTGCCATGCGCCCCAAGCGCACCACCCGCCCGGGGGAGAAACCCCTGCATGCCCTGGAACAGCGGGGGGTGGAGTATGTGGAAGTGCGCTGCCTGGACCTTGATCCGTTCTCCCCGGTGGGCATGACCCCAGAGCAGTTGGATTTCCTGGATCTGTTCCTGCTGGACTGCCTGCTTAATGACGGCGACCTGATCAGTGATGAAGAGTGCGACCGGCTGGATAATGCCTTCCGGGATGTAGTGGCCTCTGGCCGTGACCCCAGCCTGCGCCTGTGTGACAAGGCAGGCACGGTGACCCAGGTGGCTCAGGAGTATTTCAACCGACTGGCTGAACTGGCCGACACCCTGCCGGATCCGGCCCCCTACCACGGGGCCCTGGAATCTCTGCGGCCCCGGTTACAGGACCCGCAGCAGCTGCCCTCTGCCCGGGTGCTGACAGATATTGCTGCTCAGGGGGAGGGTTTTGTGGCCTGGAATCTGGCCCTGTCCCGGCAGCATCAGCGCCAGTTGCGGGAGCGGGGGCTGGCCCCGTCACTGCTGAGGACCATGGAGCAGCAGGCCCAGGCGTCCCTGCAGCAACAGGCGGAGCTGGAGAGTGCTGAGACCGAATCCTTCGAGGATTTCTTAGCTAACTACCTTGCTGAATAGGTGAGAAATTAGTGATTTGCTTCACGTTTTTACCCAGGGGTTGCGTCACCGTTCAAGCTTTGCCCGCAACGGCGCACCGGGCTCTTGCCGGTCTGACAGGGCGCTGCTAATTTCCCCCCAAACTGCACATAGAGCGCAGTCAAGGGGGCATCAATGGCGACCAAAAAGAAAGCATTCACCTGGGATATGGCATCCCTGAGCAAGGCTTACGAACAGGGCTGTCTGGCCGGTTCCATGGGTATGTTGCGCGACCAGTGTCCGTACCACAGTGAGGTGGTGGCGGCCTCCTGGGAGGCGGGTTGGGAAGACGGGGTGATTCAACGGGCCCAGCGGGAACAGCCGCAGGTGGAAGACACCCTGCACATTGCCTGAGGCGCGCCGGTCAGCGCCGCTGCAATACAAAGGTAGTAAACAACAGATCCCGTAACAGGGCTTCTCCGGCAGCCTTTTCCAGCCGTTGGTTTAACTGTTCCAGGGCCTCCTGGCGCAGAGCGTCCTGGCCCTCACCGGTCTGTATCTGGGTGAGCCGCTGGCGGCTGAACAGGGTCACCAGCTCATGGCGCAGCCAGGGCAGGTGTTCCTCCACGGTTGCTTGATCGTCTTTGTCGTTCAGGCGCAGGGTTACTTCTGCCTTGAGAAAACTGATATGGCGCTGATCTTCCGGAGAAACGTTGACCACAAACGCCGGTGACAGGGGCAGGTAAAGCGAACGGTCAGGAATATGTCTGTCGCCGTTCTCATCTGCCCACAGGCTGGTTACACTGAGGCCCAGCAGGAGCAGTAGAGCTGGCAGAAAAATTGTCTGTGGCCGCAAGCCTGGGCCAGTAGGTCGGCAGCGCCGGAAAAAAGAGGTGCACATCATGAGCGTCAGGGTCCTGTAATCACCGGTGGCAGGGAGGTTGTCCTGTCAGTTTAGTCTTTTCCCGCCAATGGGGGTAATGCAATGGCCTTGAGCCGATGGCTGTTTCTGTCCGTAGCGCTGCTGTGTGGCGGCCTGATTGCGGTGGCGCTGTTTATGGAGCATGTCATGGGGCTCGATCCCTGTGCCTTGTGCATGTTGCAGCGGGGAGCCATGATCGGCACCGGTCTGGTGGCGCTGGCAGCGGCCTTGCTGAACCCCCGGGGCTGGGGCGTGCGGGCCTGGGGTGCTCTGGTGGGGCTGTTCTCTCTGGCGGGACTGGGCACGGCCTGGCGGCAACTCTGGCTGCAAAGTCTGCCCGCAGATGAGGTCCCCCCCTGTGGCATGAGCTATGAGTATATGCGGGAATACTTTCCCCTGATGGAGCTCATTCAGATGTCCCTGGTGGGCACCGGTGATTGTGCTGAAATCCACTGGACCTTTCTCGGCCTGTCCATTCCCGGCTGGACCTGGATCTTTTTTGCCGTCATGGCGATAGCGGGGATTTACCTGCTGGTTCGCGGCGCAGCCGCCGCCAGGTTGTAACTCATGGCTTGCTGGGGCCCGTGCTTTGGGGTAAGTTGAGGTTTCTGATTCAAGTCCAAAAACACCGATACTGCCGAAGGGGGCTGTATGCTGGGCGACTGCGAAAACGCGAAAGAACGCTGGGGTGGAGTACACGAGCTGATTGACCGCTGGCTGAAGGAGCGGCAACAGTTGATTGTCAGCTATTGTGCCCTGAGCGGTGCCGATGCCTCACAGCCACAGGCGCTGTTTGATCAACTCTCTGAATTGTGTCAGCTGATGCTCGACTACGTCTCTGCCGGCCATTTTGAAGTCTATGAACAGCTCATCAAGGAAGCCCGGGATTTTAACGACGGCGGCCTGGAAATGGCCAAGCGGGTCTATCCCCGCATCAGCAAAACCACTCAGGAAATGCTCGCCTTCAATGACCTGCTGGATATCAGTGAGCCCAACGAAGAGGATATGCGTTCCATGCTTGGCCGGGTCTCCTATCTGGGTGAGCTGATGGAAGAGCGGTTTGAGCTGGAAGACCTGCTCATTGAAACCCTGCACAATGTCCACGCAGATCAGGTGGCTTAAACCGCCCCTGTGAATAACCCGTTGGATAAAAAAAGACCGGCCATTGGCCGGTCTTTTGCGTTCAACCTGAGGTCACTTCAGGTTTAATCCACACTGATCAGTTCCACATCAAAAATCAGTGCTGAGTTGGGGCCGATGCTGCCCTGACCACCGGGGCCATAGGCCAATTCTGGTGGCAGGTAAATCATAAAGCGGTCACCTTCCTGCATCAGTTGCAGGGCTTCAGTCCACCCGGCAATCACGTTCTGCAGGGGAAAGCTTACGGGCTCACCACGGTCACGGGAGCTGTCGAAGGTGCTGCCATCGATCAGGGTGCCAGTGTAATGCACAGTCACCGTGTCATTGGCACCGGGGGAGGCGCCGTCGCCTTCTTCCAGTACTTCGTACTGCAGGCCGCTGTCAGTGACGGAAACTTCTTCACGTTCGGCGTTCTCTGCCAGGAAGGCATCAGCCTCGGCCTGGTTTTGCTGTGCCTGACCCTCACCCTCGCCCTCGCCCTGTTGCTGCGACCCCTGTTGCTGCTGTTCCATCATGCGCTGCTGGAAGGCCTGCAGGCTGGCCTGCATGTCTTCCTCGGACATGAGGGGGTCGTTACCTTCAAGGCCATCGATCACACCGGCGACAAAGGCTTCAGATTCAATGTCCGGCAGATCATTGATCATGCGGCTGGCAAAGGTCATGCCCATGCTGTAACCGACTTCTTTATCTTCGGTATCCAAAGTGACGCTTTTCCGGTCATTCTCACTGTCGGCACAACCCGCCAGCATCAGGCTCGCCACTGCCGCGGCAATCAGTGTTTTCTTCATGTTATAAACCTTCCTGGAGCTGTTGAAATGCGAACAGGAACCATAACCTGTTTAAGGGCGCTGGCCAACCACAGGGCGCACTATTCCCTGCTGTAACGGTTATTTTTCTCTCGGTTGGCTTACCAGGGGAAGGCGATTGACCCTATCATCCAGCGGCAGGGCTTTAGAGGGGTAGTCTGACGGCGCCTGGTCACTGTAATGCTGGGTGCCGCTGGCGTCCTGCCAGTGGTAAATCATTCGCGGGGTGTTTTCTTCCAGGGCACTGCGGGGCAGGGGCACCAGGTCTTCAAAAGCGGGCAGTCGCTCAGGGGTTGCTTTGGTTTCCTTGTGGTTAAACAGCCGGGGTGCCAGCAGCACCAGCAACGCCACTGCCACCAGCAGTGCGAGGGCACCGGGTTTGATCATGATGGCAGTGCTCCTTGGGCAATGGCGCTGATAATGCTCTGGCTGAGGGGGGCTGTTGAGCCCTGGAACAGGCGATCCAGATTGTCCCTGACCAGAGCCTCATGAGCCAGCAGTGAAACCTGCCAGTGGCAGGTGGGGAGGGCCTTTGGCTCAGGGGCATTCTGGGGTTCCCGGGCCTGGCTGATCAGGGCATGCCACCAGGCCAGCTCCAGCCGTTCTGCCTCAAGTTCCGCCTGCTTGCAGCACTGGCGTAAGGCGGCCACTGTAGCCTGCTCCCGGTTCAGGGCCTGGCGCAGTGCCCGCAAAGGCTCGGTCACGTCCTGCCGCCAGTGACAAATCACCGCCGGCTCCACCCCATCCCAGGCCAGCCCCCGCTCACTGCTGTAAAGAGCCACCAGAATATGGCTGACAGACCAGCCGGCCCCCTGGGCGTTCAGGCAGGCAGCTTCAAAGGCGGGCACTTGCCAGTATCGGCCGGCCAGTTGCCACAGGGGGTTGTCCAGAGCCAGGTCAGCGGGGGGGTGCTGGCGTATCATGCGTTTCGGTTTCCCTGTAAAATGCGCACATGCTAAAAATCGAAGATCTCAGTCTACAGCGCGGTGGCCAATGGTTGCTAGAACACAGCATGGCCACCATACAGCCGGGCCAGCGGGTTGCCATGGTGGGCGCCAACGGCGTGGGCAAATCCAGCCTTTTTGCCCTGATCCTGGGCCAACTGACCCCGGATAGCGGCAGCATTTCCCTGCCCGGTGGTTGCCGCCTGGCCCATATGGCTCAGGAAGTCGCCGGCAGCGACCGCAGTGCCCTGGACTTTGTCCTTGACGGCCACAAAGAACTGCGGGACCTGGAGCAGGCCCTGGCCGCCGCGGAAGCTGCTCAGGACGACCAGGCCCTGGCCCGCATTCACGGCGACCTGGACACCCTGGAAGCCTGGGCCGCCCCCCGCCAGGGGGAGCAGCTGCTGCGGGGCCTGGGCTTCGTGGATGCGGACATGACCCGGCCCGTGAGTGATTTCTCCGGGGGCTGGCGCATCCGCCTTAATCTGGCCCAGGCCCTGATGATGCCCTCAGAGGTGATGCTGCTGGATGAGCCCACCAACCACCTGGACATCGAGGCCTGCTACTGGCTGGAACGACGCCTGCGCCAGTACAGTGGCACCCTGCTGTTTATCTCCCACGACCGGGATTTCATGGACCGGGTCGCCACCCATGTTATGCACTTTGAGCAGCATCAGCTGTTTACCTATACCGGTAATTATTACAGCTTTGAGAAGCAGCGCGCAGAGAAATTGGCACTGCAGCAAGCCCAGCATGAGAAGCAACAGAAACGGGTGGCGGAAATTCAGGGTTTTGTGGACCGCTTCCGGGCCCAGGCAACCAAGGCCAAGCAGGCCCAGAGTCGCATCAAGGCCCTGGAGCGGATGCAGCTGGTGGCGCCTGTGCATGCCGCCTCCAAGTTCCAGTTCCGTTTTCCGGCCGCGGAGAAAGTCTCCAGCCCTTTGTTAAGTGTGCGCGACGGCGCCGTGGGTTATGGCGACAAGCCCCTGCTCAGCGGTATCAATCTGAGCCTGATGCCCGGCAGTCGCATTGGCCTGCTGGGGGCTAACGGGGCCGGCAAGTCCACCCTGATCGGCGCTTTGCGGGGCTCCCGGTCACTGCTTAAAGGGGAGCGCACCACCGGCGAGCACTTCCATGCAGGCTATTTTGCCCAGCATCAACTGGATGAGCTGGACCTGAATGCCAGCGGCTTTACCCATCTGTTGCGCCTGACTCCCGGGGCCTCTGAGCAGGCCATTCGCAACTTCCTGGGGGGCTTTGGTTTCAAAGGGGATGACGCCACCGTGGGTATTCGCCATTTCTCCGGTGGCGAAAAAGCCCGCCTGGCCCTGGCGATTCTGGCCTGGCAGAAACCCAATGTGCTGTTTCTGGATGAGCCCACCAACCACCTGGACCTGGATATGCGCCAGGCCCTGGCCTTTGCCCTGCAGGATTTTTCTGGCGCCATGATTCTGGTCTCCCATGACCGGCACCTGTTGCGCAACACCGTGGATACCTTTTGGCGGGTGGCTGGCGGCTCGGTAAGTGAGTTTGACGGCGATCTGGATGAATACGAGCGCTGGCTGTCAGAAGGGGCGGTGCTGGAGGGCGCCTCCGGGTCTGACGAGGCAGGCCCTGGCAATGGCAGCACCACCGCCGCGGCGGACAGTGGGGAAGACCGCAAGGCCCGTAAACGGCTGGAGGCGGAGCAGCGCAAAAAACTCAGCCCCTTCCGTAAGCAGGCCGCCCAGTTTGAAGCTCAGCTTGAAAAGTTGCAGCAGGAGTTGGCGGTGGTGGAGGAGCGTATGGCAGATACCACCCTTTATGAAGCTCACCGCAAAGACGACCTGCAGAAGCTGCTGAGCCAGCAAGGGTCATTACAGTCTCAGCTTGAAAAAACCGAAGAAGACTGGCTCGCCATCAGCGAGGAAATCGAAAGCCTGGAAGCCACCTTAAGTTAAAATTCTTCGATGAGCCTGAGCCTGAGCCAGTTTTTGCAGGCTGATTTGGGAGGAGCCAGGATTAAGCGGCGGTTTCCAGGTCTGGCTTGATCACCAGTTTGATATCCGCTTTATCCAGATACCGCCGTTCTGACTCCAGATCCGCCAGGGTCAGGGGGTGCTGCTCCAGCCAGTCCGCTTCGAAGCGAATGGTCAGCTTGCTGTCACTGGCTTGCAAGGTAAAGGGGGGCGGGTCGTCATGGTTGCGCCCATGCTGCAGCAGGACTGCCAGGCGCAGAATAATGCTCAGTCGCTTCAGTGGCAGAATTTCGTCTTCCCCGTGTACTTCCAATACCCCATTGCTGAACTTGCGCCGGTGGCAGCGCACCAGGGTTGCCAGTGCCGCCTGGTCGTCCTGGGAGAACCCCGGCAGGTCGGAGTACTGCATCAGGTAGCCGCCATGTTTGTGGTACTGGGTATGGCTGATGGCCAGGCCAATTTCATGCACCCGGCAGGCCCAGCGCAGCAGATCAGAGAAGTACGGCGAGCTTAACGCCCAGTCCGCTGCCACCTGGCTACGGGCCAGGCGGGCAGTGCGTTCAACGGCTTCCGCCTGAGCGGCGTCAACCCGGTAACGTTCCTGCATGGCGGATATAGTGCGTTCACGCACGTCTTCATGTTCGCTGCGCCCCACCATGTCATACAGCAGCCCTTCCCGCAGGGCGCCGTCGGCGGAGCGCATCTGTTCGATCCCCAGTGACTCGAAGGCGGCATATAAAATGGCAAAGCCGGCGGGGAAGATGCTTTGCCGGTCGGCGCGGACCCCCAACTCCTCGAGCCGTTCTACCTTGCCCATATCAATCAAGCGCTTGCGCAGGTCTTTAAGGCTGCCAAAGGTGATGCCCTCTGAGCTGAGGTTAAGGGCATTGATGACCCCCTCGATGGCTTTGATGGAGCCAGAAGAGCCCACGCAACTCTGCCACCCCAGGCGCCGGTATCGGCGCTGGATATTCATCAGTTCCTGGCGGGCATGGGTAATGGCCTGCTGCATGCGTTTGCGGGTGATCTTTCCATCATGAAAGTAGCGGTTGCGGAACGACACACAGCCCATATGCAGGCTTTCCGTTTCCTGGGGCTCAAACCGTTCACCGATAATAAACTCGGTACTGCCACCGCCAATATCCACCACCAGCCGCCGCCCAAGATCGTCTGCCTGGCTATGGGAGACCCCCAGATAGATAATGCGGGCTTCTTCACGACCGGCAATGATTTCCACCGGACACCCCAGAATGGCTTCCGCCCGCTGCACAAAGCGCTGGGCATTACGGGCCACCCGCAGAGCGTTGGTGCCTACCACCCGCACGGAACCCGGTGCCATGCCCTGAATGCGCTGGGAGAAGCGCCGCAGGCATTCCAGGCCCCGCTGCTGGGCCTCCTCTGTGAGGTAGTTGCGGCTGTCGAGGCCAGCACCGAGCTGTACTTTTTCCCCCATTTTCTCCAGGGTGCGGATTTCACCCTGCACCCGTTGCGCCACCACCATATGAAAGCTGTTGGAGCCCAGATCGATGGCGGCTATCAGATCCGGTTTGTCATCATTTTCCGGGGTTTTATTGTCATGATCGGGTGTGTTGGCCCCTGATCGGTGATCAGGGTGGCTGACAGCGTTACGGGAGGGCATACTGGGGGAAGGCGTAGTCGACACGAGTCTTGAAATCCTATTGGCTGGCCTTATATTCTACTGTGCGTTACAGCATGGCGGGTCCGGCTAAGGGGCCGAGTGTAACAATGGCCCCATGATCTGTCTCAGTTCACACGGAAATCGCCCGGCACTGTGCCCGGCCACTCATTCATGTCAGTCAGGATAGTACCATGAGCGACAATATTGTATATGTAACAGACAGCTCCTTCGAAGAGGAAGTGCTGAAGTCGGATACCCCCGTTCTGGTGGATTATTGGGCGGAATGGTGTGGTCCCTGCAAAATGATCGCACCGGTACTGGAAGAAATCGCTGACGGTTACGAAGGGCGCCTGAAAATCGCCAAACTGAACATCGATGAGAATCCCCAGACTCCCCCCAAGTTCAACATTCGCGGCATTCCCACACTGATGCTGTTCAAGAATGGCAACGTGGATGCCACCAAAGTGGGTGCTCTTTCCAAGTCCCAGCTGACAGCGTTTCTCGACAGCAACCTGTAGCAGTTCATTCTGGACGCCGGTGAGAACCGGGTATTGCAAGGCCACCTACGGGTGGCCTTTTGCATCATGGAGGTGGGCCTATGGCTGCCGAGTACGACAAGAATGACCTGGCAGGACTGATTCTGGCCGGTGGTCGCGGTGAACGTCTGGGAGGTCGCGACAAGGGCCTGCTGCCCCTGTCAGGGGAGCCTTTTGTTGCCCCCCTGTCCCGCATGCTGCGCCCGCTGGTGGGACCGCTGGCGATCAGCGCCAATTTGCGCCGGAGCGAGTACCAGCCTTGGTGCGATCAGGTACTGCCTGATCAGCGCTATGCCGGGTCCGGGCCTCTGGCTGGCCTGTATGAAGGGTTGGAGTGGGCCCGTATGCAGCACTGTCAGGGATTGTTGGTGGTGACCTGTGATGCCCCCCTGGTGCCCCGGGCCTGGGCTGAGCGTTTGCTTGCCGCTGCCAGGGGAGACCCCCAAGCGACCCACCTGAGTCAATTGGCCTGTGGTTATCAGCCCCTGCACGGGGTTTTTCCCGTGAGTTGTCTGGAAACCCTGGGCCAGGCTCTGGACAAGGGTGAACGGCAGGTACGTGCGCTGGTGGCACAGTTACCGGTGCAGTGGTGGGATTGTGATGACTTCGCCGCGGAATTTCTCAACGTCAATAGCCCGGAAGATCTGCAGAAGCTGGGTTAAGGGGTCTTTTGCCAGCGCTGGCTGGCGCTCTGGTCGCTGGCTTTCTGTTCGACCCAGTGCTCCCCCTGTGCAGTAATTTCCTTTTTCCAGAACGGCGCGCCGGTTTTCAGGTAATCCATAATAAACTCACAGGCGGCAAAGGCCTCTTTGCGGTGGCTGCTGGCCACCCCCACAAACACAATGCGCTCCCCAGGCTGCAGGGTGCCAACCCGGTGAATCACCCGCACACCCTGTAACGGCCAGCGCTCATGGGCGTCCCGTAAAATGTTCTCAATGGCGGCCTCGGTCATGCCCGGGTAGTGCTCCAGAAACAAAGCCGACACTCCCTCTTTGTCACCGTAATCCCGGGCCAGTCCGGTGAAACTGCACACCGCACCGGTTGCAGGTCCGCTGGCTTCCAGGGCTTGTAATTCGGCACCGCTGTCAAAGTCTTCCTGCTGGATATGTATCACATCAGCCTCCTGTCACCGGGGGGAAGAAGGCAATCTCGTCCCCGTCCTGCAGGGCCGTCTGGTTACCGGCGATGGTCTGGTTCACTGCCACCATCAGTTGTGGCTGGCTCAGCAGCTGGGCCCAGCCCGGGTGGTCCGCCATCAGGATTTCCCGCAGCTGTGCCACGGTGGCAGCCCGGGCGCTCTCAAGTCCCAGTTGGTCGATCCCCAGCTGTTCCCTCAGGCTGGCAAAAAACAGCACTTTCAGCATGGTCTTTACTCTCAGTTGTTCGTGCCGGTGACAGGCGTTCCTGTTTACCCGTACACCAGCTCATTGAAGGGGTAGTAGGCCACCAGTTCGCCCTGTTTCAGGGTCTGGTGCTGGGGAATAAGGGCCAGACCATCCGCCCAGCAGGCCGAACTGAGCATGCCGGAGCTCTGGTTGGGGGCTTCTTCCAGCCAGCTGTTAAGTCCTTCACGGCAGTGGCGTACGCGGCGGAAATCCCGCCGGCCAGCGGCCTTGTCAACACTGAACCCCAGGGGGACTGGAAAACAATCCGCCCCGGGGTTGGCGGCCAGGCCCTGACAGCGGCGAATGTAGGGGCGCACCAGAATCATGAAGGTGACCAGCACGGCGGCGGGGTTGCCGGGGAGTCCCATGAACGGGGTATTACCCAGGGTGCCATGGGCGAACGGTTTGCCGGGTTTGATCGCCAGGCGCCACAGGTGGAGTTCCCCCAAGGCCTCCACGGCACTGCGCACATGGTCTTCATCGCCCACGGAAACACCACCGCTGGAGATGACAAGGTCGGCTTCAGCGGCCGCTGTTTTCAGGGCAGCCTTAGTGGCGTCCAGGGTGTCTGCCACATCCCCCAGATCCAGCACCTGGCAATCCAGAGCCTGCAGCAGGCCATGGAGGGTGAAGCGGTTGCTGTTGTAGATCTGCCCCGGCTGAAGTGGTTGTCCGGGTGGCACCAGTTCATCGCCAGTGCTGAGTATCGCCACTTTCAGGCGCCGCCATACCGGCACCTGGGCCAGCCCCACCGAAGCCAGCAGGCCCAGATGCTGTGGCAGCAGCCGGGTGCCGGGGGCCAGCAGTTGCTCCCCGGCGCGGATATCCTGGCCAGCTGGGCGAATGTTCTGGCCGGGCTCAGGGGTCTTTAGCAGCCGCACTTTGTGCTCTTCTTCCAGGGCCTGGCAGTTTTCCTGCATCAGCACGGTATCGGCCCCCGGGGGGAGGCTGGCGCCGGTGAAAATGCGTGCCGCTGTTCCTGCTTCCAGGGGGGTGGGGGGGTGGCCGGCGGGAATACGCTGGGACACCGGTAGGGGCTGGTCAGCCTGAAAGTCCGTA
>REBR01000122.1 GCA_007692645.1 Halomonadaceae bacterium
CTGGACTGATGAAAAACCGATTAAGAGGAGTTGGGGTTCCTTGGGAAAATCTTAAGAAAATTGAAAAGAAAGAAGAGACTATTGGTGCCAGTAGGTACCCAGGGTCTGGGGCTGTCCAGTCTGGGGGTGGCCAGGTTTTCGGCCACATTGCCCAGGTAGGCAAAGCCCGGGGCAAAGCCGATGGCAAACACCGGGTAGTCCCGGGCAGTGTGGCGGCGTATCACTTCAGCCACGGTGATCTGGTGCCACTGGGCCACCCGCTCCAGATCAGGGCCCACCTGGGGGTCATACCAGACCGGAATTTCCACCCGGTGGCCGGGACTCTGGCGGGGTACTTCCAGGTCTTCCAGGCGCTGGGTAATTTTCCGGGAGAGGCTGTGGAAGTCATTTTTCAGGGGGTCATAACAGACCATCAGGGTGGCATAGGCAGGGACCAGATCGCGGATCTCGCCCTGTTTATCCTGCAAGGGTTTCAGCCGTTCAGTGACAGCCCGGATCAGGGGCACCAGTGCCGGGTCTGGGGTTTCCCCGAAGCGCAGCATCAGGGCATCGGCGCCGGCGTTATGGATGTGCCAGAGGGGAGGAACGGTGGCCATGGTTATGACTCACCGTAGAGCTGGTCCAGGGCGGTACGGATCTGCTGAATGACGGCCACTGAGGCAGGGTTATCCCCGTGCACACAGAGGGTGTCCGGCATCAGTTTCATCAGGCTGCCGTCCCGGGCGGACACTACCCCGTCATGGGCCAGTGACAGGGACTGGGCCAGGATACTGGCCGGGTTGCTGTACACCGCACCGGGTTCGCTCCGGGGCAGCAGCAGGCCATCACTGCCATAGGCCCGGTCCGCAAAGGCTTCAAACATCAGGGTGACGCCGGCTTCTGCGGCGATTTCCTCAACCTGGCGATTATCCGCGCTGGCCAGCACCATCAGTGGCAGGGTCCGGTCATAACCGGCCACGCCGGCCAGCACGGCCCGTAGAACGGCCGGGTCGCGCATCATGTCGTTGTACAGGGCACCGTGGGGTTTGACGTAACTCAGGGCCATGCCCCGGGACTGGCAAATGCCCGCCAAAGCGCCCGTCTGGTACTGTACCAGGGCGACGATTTCATCATGGCTGCACTGCATGCTGCGCCGGCCAAAACCCGCCAGGTCCGGGTAGCTGGGGTGGGCACCGATACGGGTACCGGCGGCTTTGGCCAGGGCTACGGTGCGGGTCATGGTGACCGGGTCTGAGGCATGAAAGCCGCAGGCCACATTGGCCATATCCACCAGGGGCATCACCTGCTCATCCATGCCCATGGTCCAGGGGCCAAAACTTTCCCCCATATCGCAGTTCAGTAACAGCCGCCTGGCCGGGGCATCCGGGTGGTTCATGCTTTGCGCTCCTGCAAAAAGGCCTTTAATACTCTGGCAGTCTCACCCAGCTTGCTACCTTTGACCAGCTTTTCCGGGGTGCCCTGTGACACCACACGGCCACCGGCTTCGCCCCCTTCAGGGCCCATATCCAGCACCCAGTCCGCCTCGGCAATGATATCCAGGTTGTGTTCAATCACCATCACGCTGTTACCTGCATCCACCAATCGGTGCAGTACCCGGATCAGGCGCTCCACGTCCGCCATGTGCAGACCTACTGTGGGCTCATCGAGGATATACAGGGTATGCAGCTGGGTCTGGCGGCGGGTGTCGAAGCGGGCCTTGGCCAGTTCCGTCACCAGTTTCAGGCGTTGGGCCTCGCCACCGGAGAGGGTGGGGCTGGGCTGGCCCAGGGTGAGGTAGCCCAGGCCTACGGCCTGCATCAGCTCCAGGGCATGGTGGATTTTGGGGTGGGCGCTGAAGAAGTCCACCCCTTCGTCCACGCTCATGTTAAGCACGTCGCCGATGTGTTTATCGCCGTAGGTGACCGCCAAGGTTTCCGGGGCAAAGCGGTTGCCGTGGCAGGTATCGCAGGGAATGGTCACATCCGGCAGGAAGTTCATTTCAATGCGGATCATGCCCTGGCCATCGCAGGACGGGCAGCGGCCCTGTTTGGTGTTGAAGGAGAAGCGCCCGGCGTCGTAACCCCGCAGGCGGGCCTCCTGGGTGCCGGCAAACAGGCGGCGGATATTGTCCCAAAAGCCCACATAGGTGGCGGGGCAGGAGCGGGGGGTCTTGCCGATGGGGGTCTGGTCCACTTCCAGTACCCGGTCCAGCACTTCCCAGCCTTTGATCTGGCGGCAGCCATCGTTGCCGGCGGTGGTGCCTTTGCTGTTGCTGTTCAGGCGCCGCAGGTTGTCGTGGATAACGCCCCGTACCAGGGAGCTTTTGCCGGAGCCGGAGACCCCGGTGACACACACCAGCCGCTCCAGAGGCAGGGTGACATCCACCCCCTGCAGGTTATGCAGCTTTGCGCCCTGCACCGTCAGGTTATGCTCCGCCTTGGCCGGGCGGCGGTGGTCAAACAGGGGGTGGCGCATGGGGTGGGCCAGGCTCTGGCCGGTGGGGGAGTCCGGGCAGGCCATCAGGTCCTCAACGGTGCCTTCTGCCACCACCCGGCCGCCGTTCACCCCGGCACCGGGGCCCAGGTCGATCACATGCTGGGCCTGGCGGATGGTGTCTTCGTCATGTTCTACCACCAGCAGGGTATTGCCTTTGCCTTCCAGGCGTTTGAGGGTGTCCAGCAGCATGCGGTTATCCCGAGGGTGCAGGCCGATGGTGGGCTCATCCAGAATGTAGCAGACCCCCTGAAGGTTAGAGCCGAGCTGGGCGGCAATGCGGATGCGCTGGGCTTCGCCACCGGAGAGGGTGGGGGCGGCCCGGTCCAGGCTCAGGTAATCCAGCCCCACCTGTTGCAGGAAAGACAGGCGAGTGCGCACCTCTGGCAGGATGTCCCGGGAAATCTCCCCCTCACGACCGGTTAGGGTCAGGCCTTCGAAGCGGGTCTGGGCGTCTTTCACGGACAGGGCAGTGAACTGGCTGATGTTCCAGTCCTTGAAGGTGACCGCCAGGGCATCGGGCTTGAGGCGCCGGCCCAGGCACTGGGTACAGGTGCGGGGGGCGCCGTCTTCTTCCTCTTCCAGCCAGGCACTTTCCTCACCGGTCTGCTCTTCATCAAAACCGGCAATGGCCAGGCCGGTGCCGTAGCAGCCCTGGCACCAGCCGTGCTTGGAGTTGTAGGAAAACAGCCTTGGGTCCAGTTCCGGGAAGCTGCGGCCACAGCCGGGGCAGGCCCGTTCCGTGGAGAAGATGCGCTCTTCATCGCCGCTTACCAGTTTTAAGGTGTTGTTGCCGAAGGCCAGGGCCTGCTGGATCAGTTCATCCAGTTCCGTTTCTGCCTTGGGGGTCACCTTAAGGGTGCCCACCGGCAGATCGATGGTGTGCTCCTGATGGCGGGCCAGGCGGGGCCAGTTATCCGTGGGCAGGTATTCTCCATCCACCCGGAGGGTGGCATAACCTTTCTTACCGGCCCACTGGGCCAGATCCGTGTAATAGCCTTTGCGGGCCACCACCATGGGGGCCAGCAGGGTCACTTTCTGGTTGCGGTTGTCCCGCAGGATGCGGGCGCGGATCGCCTCCGGGGTCTGGGCATCAATGGGCACTTCACAGGTGGGGCAGTGCTGGGTGCCGAGTTTTACGAAAAGCAGGCGCAGAAAATGATACAGCTCGGTCATGGTGGCCACGGTGCTTTTGCGCCCGCCGCGGCTGGTGCGCTGTTCAATGGCTACTGTGGGGGGAATACCGAACACTGCATCCACGTCGGGGCGGGAGGCGGGCTGCACGAACTGGCGGGCATAGGCGTTCAGGGATTCCAGATAGCGGCGCTGGCCTTCGTTGAACACGATATCGAAGGCAATGGTGCTTTTGCCGGAACCGGACAGGCCGGTGATCACCGTCATCTGGTTCCGGGGAATGCGGATATCGATGTTCTTGAGGTTGTGCTCCCGGGCCTTGTGAATGGTGATGGCCTCGGGCAGCCGGGCCTGTTTCAGTGGCAGTGTGCCGGAGTCGGCAATGGTCCACTCCTGCTTGCCCAGATAGGCGTTCAGGGCCTTTCCGGTGAGGCTCTCCGGGGTGGCTCTGATGGTCTCCAGGGTGCCCTGTGCCAGCACCTCGCCGCCCCCATCGCCCCCTTCGGGACCGAGATCAATCAGCCAATCGGCCGCCGCCATCACATCCAGGTTGTGCTCGATGACTACCAGTGAGTGACCGGCACCGATCAGGCGGCGGAAGGCCTTGAGCAGGGTGGCCACATCGTCCATGTGCAGCCCGGTGGTGGGCTCATCGAACAGAAACAGCAGGTGTTCCTTGCTGCCCTTGCGGCTGCTGGCTTTGGCAAGATGCCCCGCCAGTTTCAGGCGCTGGGCCTCCCCCCCGGAGAGGGTGGGCACCGGCTGGCCCAGGCCCATATAGCCCAGGCCCACCGCCTGCAGCGGCTCCAGGCTGCGCAGCACCTCCGGGTAGTCGGCAAAGAACTGCACCGCCTGATTCACGGACATCTCCAGCACCCCGGCGATGGAGCGGGGGCCGGTGTCGCAGCCGATGGAGGGGGGCAGGGTGACTTCCAGGATTTCTGCGCGGTAGCGGCGGCCATCACAGTCCGGGCAGCGCAGGAAGACATCACTTAAAAACTGCATTTCCACCCGCTCAAAACCATTGCCCCCACAAGTGGGGCAGCGGCCTTTGCCGGCGTTGAAGCTGAAGGTGCCTACGGTGTAATTGCGTTCTTTCGCCTCCGGCAGGGCGGTAAACACCTTGCGAATGGTATCAAAGGCGCCCACGTAACTGGCGGGGGTGGAGCGGGTGGTGCGGCCGATGGCGGACTGGTCGATTAGCACGGCATCGTCGATCAGGCCATGGCCGATAATCTGATCATGCTCCCCGGGCAGCTCTCCCGGATGACCTTTGATTTCTGCCAGGGCCCGGTAGAGCACGTCTTCCATCAGGGTGGATTTGCCGGAGCCGCTGACGCCGGTGACCACCACCATGCGTGAAAGGGGCAGGTCCAGATCAATGTTCTTCAGGTTATGGGCCCGGGCACCACGGATCTGCAGGCAGTGCTCGGGGGCCGGGGCAGGCAGTGCGGGGGGCCGTTCTGCATCGGCCACCACCTGGCGGCGCCCGGTGAGGTAGTCGGCGGTGAGGGAGCGGGCCGTGGTCATCAGTTCGTTGGGGGTGCCCTGGAAGACAATCTCGCCCCCTCGCTCACCAGGCCCTGGGCCGATATCAATCACCCGGTCGGCCCCGTGCATCACCTGGGGGTCGTGCTCCACCACTAAAAGAGTATTGCCCGCATCCCGCAGCCGGTGCATGACGGCAATAATCCGGTCCATATCCCGGGGGTGCAGGCCGATGCTGGGCTCATCCAGCACAAACAGGGTGTTAACCAGTGAGGTGCCAAGTGCTGTGGTCAGGTTGATGCGCTGCACCTCGCCGCCGGAGAGGGTGCGGGACTGGCGGTTCAGGGTGAGGTAATCCAGCCCCACGGAGACCAGGTAATCCAGCCGGGCACGCACGGCGTCCAGCAGCAGGTCCGAGGCTTCATCCATGGCGGCGGGCAGGTGCAGGGTCTGGAACAGGGTGCGGGCACGGCCCAGTGGCAGGCCCATGAGATCGGCGATGTTCAGGCCGGGCTGGGCTTCCAGGGTCGCTGCGTCCAGTTCTGTGCCTGCGGGCCGGAAGCGTTGCCGGGGGTCCAGTACTGCATCCGCATCCGCCTTGGTGCCCACTCGCCACAGCAGTGACTCGGGCTTTAGCCGGGCACCGTAGCAGGTGGGGCACTCATCGTAGGAGCGGTAGCGGGACAGCAGCACCCGGATGTGCATCTTGTAGGACTTGGTTTCCAGGTAATCGAAGAACCGTTTTACCCCATACCAGCCGCCTTTGTGGGCGTCCCAGCTCCAGTCCCGGTCGCCGTTCATGACCCAGTCCTTGTGGGCAGTCTCCATGTCTTTCCAGGGCACAGTGACGGGCACCTTGCTGCGCCTGGCATGGAGAATCAGGTCACGTTGGCAGTCTTCATAGCTCTGGGTCTGCCAGGGCTTGATCACCCCGTCTTCCAGGCTCAGGTGCTCTTCCGGCACCACCAGCCGGAGATCAATGCCCATGACCCGGCCAAACCCCCGGCAGGCCTCACAGGCCCCCATGGGGGAATTGAAGGAGAAGGAGTTGGGGATCGGGTCGCTGTACTCCAGATTGCAGTCCGGGCAGTGCAGCCCTTGGGAAAAGCGCCAGGGCGGGGTGCCGTCGGCTTCCGGGTCCAGCCGCAAGACCTGCAAATGTCCCTGGCCGGCCCGCAGGCAGGCTTCCACCGCCTCACCCAAGCGGTCACGGCGGCTTTCCTCCAGGCGCAGCCGGTCCTGCACCACCTGCAGGGTCTGCTCATCCAGCTGTTCCACCCGGGTGTAGCCCTGGCGGTTCAGCTCTGCCTTCATTTTGTCCCCAGAGATGTCGCCACTGAGGGGAATGGTAAACGCCAGTGCCGCCTTGGCCCCCTGGCCCTCCGCCAGCAGGGTGGTGACAATACTGTCCGGGGTGTCCCGCTGCACGGCCTGGCCACAGCCCTGGCAATACAGATGGGCCGCCCGGGCGAACAGCAGCTTCAGGTGATCGTTCAGCTCGGTCATGGTGCCCACGGTGGAGCGGGAGCTGCGCACCGGGTTGGTCTGGTCGATGGCAATGGCGGGAGGGATGCCCTCAATGGAGTCCACCGCCGGTTTATCCATGCGGTCGAGAAATTGCCGGGCGTAGGGGGAGAAGGTCTCCACATAGCGCCGCTGGCCTTCCGCATACACGGTATCAAACGCCAGAGAGGACTTCCCCGAGCCACTGGGTCCGGTGATCACCGTGAGTTCCCCCAGGGGCAGGTCCAGGTCGAGGTTTTTCAGGTTGTTCTGGCGTGCGCCGCGTATACGGATGACATCGTCGGACATAGGGACCCGGGGTGCTCTGGTTGGAGGAGATTAGTGCATGCTACCGATCAATAAGAGTTTTACGAAGGGAAACGGTAACGGGATCCACTCTGGCTGTCATGAGGTAACATGGCGTTCGCGATTAAAGATGTGCCATTAACAAGAGCGAACACTGTGCCTGACAACCCTCTGACCCTGCTGTTCCAGGATGATGCCCTGCTGGTGGTGCACAAGCCCGCCGGGCTGCTGGTGCACCGCAGCCCCATTGCCCGCCATGAAACCGAGTTTGCCCTGCAGTATGCCCGGGCCCTGAATGGCGGCGACCATGTGTACCCGGTGCACCGCCTGGACCGGCCTACCTCCGGGGTGCTGGTGTTTGCCCGGGACCCACTCACGGCAAGCCAGCTGGGGCAGCAGATGATGGCAGGGCAGGTGCACAAGACCTACCTGGCCATGGTGCGGGGCTGGGCCCCTGAGTCCGGGGTGATTGACCACCCGTTAAAAGAGCAGCCCGATGACCGGCGCCTGCGCCATCAGCCGCAACCGGTGCGGGACGCTCTGACCCGCTTTCGCACCCTGGCGACCACAGAGATTCCCGTGGCCATTGAAGGGTATGACAGCAGCCGCTATTCACTGGTGGAATGTTCGCCTGCAACGGGGCGAAAGCACCAGATCCGGCGGCATCTGAAACACATCAGCCACCCCATTATTGGCGATGCCAACCATGGCCGGGGGCGGCATAACCGCTACTTTGCCCAGCGCTTTGGTGAGGCGCGGCTGATGCTGGCGGCCACCGCCATTGCCTTTACCCACCCAATCCATGGCAGTGCGGTGGAGATAGCCACGCCCCCGGAGTCGGGTTTTTTACGGGTAATGAGCATTTTCCCGCCGTCTGTCTGTGATCAGTTGCTGTCCCTCGGGGCCACAGTCACCGAATCTGAGGTATCATGACCCCATGATTGCGCTCCTGAGGAACCGCCAGAAACGGATGAATGTGGTGCGGCAGGAGTTGGCCCAGGCCGAGACCTATAAGCAGTGGTTGACGGCTGCGGAAGCCCTGGATGAGGCGGAAGGTCTGCTGGCCTGGCGGGAAAAAGAAGACAGCGAGCTGCTCCACGTGGCCCTGATCCGGGAACATATTGACCAGATGCAGCAATGCCTGGACTGGGGGGACACCCATGGCCTGACCCGGGTGTTACAGGAAAGCCTGTACCGCCACCTGGGGGAGTTATCGAACCCTGAGCTCTATGCCGTCGCCCGCACCGGCACCAAGTACGTGGCCACGGAGTTCCTGGACATGGTGGAGCAGGCCATGGGCTTTATCTGCGGCCATGAATTGCCTGGGGTGTCCGAGTCCCATAAGTTGAGCCTGTACCGTGATGCGGAGCGGGTTTACGGCCAGCCGGCACTGATGCTCAGTGGCGGTGCCTCGTTTGGCATTTACCATCTGGGGGTGACCCGGGCCCTGTGGCAACAGGGGTTACTGCCGGATGTGGTGGCAGGTTCCAGTATGGGGGCCATTGTGGCCGGGGGTATCTGCACCCGCAATGAAGCGGAGCTGGAAGCCCTGTTTATGGCGCCAGAGGATATCCAGCTGAAAGCCTTCCGCTGGCTGAACCCGGGGCGTATCTGGGAAAAACGCCATGCCATGGACCCGGGGGCCCTGAAGCAACTGATTGATGCCAACATCGGCAAACTGAGCTTCCGGGAAGCGGCGGAGCACAGTGGGCGAACCCTGAACATCTCTGTATCACCCACCCGCACCCGGCAAAAACCCCGCCTGCTCAACAGCCTGACAGCTCCGGATGTACTGATTGACTCTGCGGTCATGGCCTCCTGTGCAGTGCCGGGGCTGTATCCGCCAGTGACCCTGAAAGCCCGCTACTATAGCGGCCATGGCAAGACCGCGGAGAAGTCTTATATGCCCACGGAACGGTGGATTGATGGCACGGTACACGGTGATTTACCGCTGATGCGTATGGCCCGGTTGCATAACGTTAACCGCACCATTGTTAGTCAGGCCAATCCCCATGTGCTGCCGTTTATCAGCCATTATCCCAGGCAGAACGCCAGGGCGACCCTGAAAGATGCGGGTCTCTCCCTGTTGCAGGCTTATGCCACCACCACCCTGGAATTATCCCGCAGCGCCTGGTCGTCGTCGTCCTTTGCGCCACTGCTGGACCAGGTGCACGCCATGACCACCCAGAACTACCTGGGGGATATCAATATCCAGTTCCCGTTCCAGCCATTGCTTTACCGCAAGATCCTCTCCAATCCCTCGGAGCAGGACTTGAAGATGTTTATCAAAATGGGGGAGCGGGCCACCTGGCCACAGCTGGCCATGATCCGGGATCAGACCAGGGTCAGTCGTGCTTTTGTCCGCTGTATTGACCGGTTGAAGGTGAAAGCCGCAGCAGAACGCCAGGATGTGGATTAACCCTTGTATAAGGCTGATCCGATCAGCCCTGGCAAGGGTATAGTGTTCATAATTAACCATCCCATAAAGGATTGATCATGCGACTGACTGCAGGCTTTAGCCCACTCCCCGTTATTCTGCTGCTGGCATTGACCGGCTGCGGTGCCATGACCGAACACCGGGTAGGGGTGGTGGAAGGTGAGCTGACCAAATGCCCTGAGTGGCCCCGCTGTGTCAGCAGCCAGGAAGCCAACAGCGACAAGCAGGTAGACCCCCTGGTACTGACGGTGGGCAACCGGGAAGGCTGGGACTCGGCCATGGCGGCGGTGGCGGATATGGAACGCACCACCATTGTGGAAGAGCGTGACGGTTACCTGCGGGCAGAGATTATCAGCCCCTGGCGGTTTTACACCGATGACCTTGAGCTGCTGCTGATGCCGGAAGAGGGCATTATTCATGTGCGCTCCACCGGTCGTATCGGTTACTACGACTTCAACGTTAACCGGGACCGGGCCGAGGCATTACGCAGCGAACTGGTCCAGCGTGGGGTGGTAATGGCACCCTGAAACAACAAGGCATGCCGTAAACGGTCAGAGTCACGTACAATAGCGCTTTAAAGTACACTTAAGGCGCGGCGTCATGGCAATACAGTGGTACCCGGGGCATATGCACAAGGCCCAGAAAGCCATCAGGGAAGGGCTGCCTCAGGTTGACCTGCTGATTGAAATTCTGGATGCCCGCATTCCCTACTCCAGTGAAAACCCGGCCATTGCCGAGCTGCGCAGAGATACCCTGCGGGGTGAAAAACCCTGTATCAAAGTCCTGAGCAAGACCGACCTGGCGGACCCGGACGCCACCGCCGCCTGGCAGGAACACCTGGAGCAGGAGCGGGGGGTTAAAACCTTTACCACCACCACCGAGCAGCCCGGCAAGATCAAACAGCTACTGGAGCTGTGCCGGCGGGTAGTGCCCAATAAAGACGCCGGGGTGAAAAACATCAATGCCATGATTGTGGGCATTCCCAATGTGGGCAAGTCCACCATCATCAATACCCTGGCGGGTCGCGTCATTGCCCGCACCGGTAATGAACCCGCCGTAACCAAGAGCCAGCAGCGGATCAATCTGGATAACGGCATTGTCCTGCTGGATACCCCGGGCATACTCTGGCCCAAAATCGTCAACCCCAATAGCAGTTACCGCCTGGCCGCCACCGGGGCGATCAAGAATACCGCCATGGAATACGACGATGTGGCGTTTTTTGTGGCTGAGTACCTGATTACGGCCTACCCGGAATTGCTGGCTGCGCGTTTTAATCTTGACCATACCCCCTCCACGGAACTGGAATTTCTGGAAATGGCGGCGAATCACCGGGGGGCGCTGAATAAAGGCGGCAAGGTGAATCTGCATAAGATCTGTGAAGTGCTGATTAATGAACTGCGCTCAGGCAAGCTGGGGCGGATAACCCTGGAGTCTCCTGCCATGATTGAAAGGGAGAATGAGGAGATTGCTCTGGCTCAGGCAAAAAAAGCCGCGGATGCGGCTGCCCGCAAAAAGCGTTTCAAGGAAAATTCCCGGCAAACCTGAGCGAATCAATAAGGCACCCAGCGCCGGTAAAACCAGGCCATGACCCCACCTTCAGTTTTACCCCGGGCAATTTCAGCCTGGTATTTTTCTGTGTTTTCCCCTGCCTGTTGTAATCGGGCCAGTTGCGCCTGAATGTAGTGCATCTCCTGTTCCGTCAGAGGTGGGTGATTTTCAGGTCTCAGAGTTCTATGGGGGTAGTCCCCAAACGCCAGCATACTTAATGGCCTGGGTGCTCGCTGTTGCGCCACTCTCATGGCGGCGGGTTCAGGTTGTGCCTGGGCACTTTGTGGGGGTTCTGCCGGGGTTTGAGCTGGGGTAGTAGAAGCTGGCCGCCGGATTGTCAGGGGTAAGGGCCTGACCGCAAGGCGAGGCTGTTCAGAGGCGCCATTTTTCGCAGGCACGTCATTGAGCAGGAACAGCTGCTCATAGAAAGAGGCATCAGTTTGCGCAGGTTGGTTGGTTGTGGCGCAGCCCGTCACCATAAAACCCAGTAAGAAAAGAACGATAGTTTTCCCGTTCATACAACATCCTTATTGTTCCCGATCTTGATGGCGCTTTTCGTTTTTTCAGCGTCTTCTTTTGTGATTCCCTGCCAGTGCATTCACTGCCCCGAGGGCTGATCAAAAATGCCGCACCAAGGTTTATGGAAGTTCACTAATAGATTAAATCCACAGAGAATCTGCTGCTAAAACTGCAGCACATTTTTGCCAGTGCAGAAGGGGTCAGAGTGGCTGTTGTGAGACGGAGTCGAGCTATTTGCTGCTAGGTAATTCGCAGTGAAGAGGGGTCCGGCTTTTTATTGCAGCCACAGACGGTAGAACCAGGCCATAACGCCACCTTCAGATCTGGCTCTGGCAATTTCTCCCTGGTAGCGTTGAGTATCTTCCCCTGATTGCTGGCGTATGGTCAGGGCCTGCTGGACTTGCCGGTACTCCTGAGGGGTCAGGGGTGGGTGCTGCTGGGGGGAAAGATGAGGGAAAGGGGTGTTGGCGTAAGGAATCACCACCCTCACAAGATCCTGGTTTTCACTCTGAGTGTGTGACTGTGGCTCTGCCTGAGGTTCAGCCTGGGTTTGTGGGGCTGGGGCTGGGGCTGGTGGTGCCGCCTCAGCGCGGGCAGCAGGTGGCGGGGTGTCAGACTCGGGCTGTGCAGGCTCAGGCTTTGGAGGTTCAGGCTGTGAAGACTCCTGGCTGGCCTGAGAGGTGCCGGCCTCTGCCCGTTCATCCGTTACTGCCTCCCTGGTGACGGGTTCACTGATCAGGGGCTCTGGGTCCGCAGCACTGGTTTGAGTGACAGTTACTGGGCTGTCGTGCTCAGTCAGGTGGCTCTCACGGGAGGTAATGTCAGTTTCCTTTTCCAGGGTCACCACCTTCAGGGTGTCCCGTTCAGGTTCGGTCCCCTGGACACTAGCGGTTTCCTCCGGGGTGTTGTTACTTTGGAAGATCCACTGCAGCAATGGGTTATGTTCCCGGTAACCGGAATAACCGCTGGCACAACCGCTCAGCAAGGCGATCAGTAACACCGCTGCAGCACCTTGCTTCATAAACTATCCTTTTACTTTATCAGGTTTTTTAGGGTGCTCTTTTTTATCATATGGGGTTTGAAAGGATGTGAGCTGTGTCTAAAGTCTATGGATTTAGGGTAGGCTGGCCTTATTTGCACCCCTGGCTTTAATGGGAATTTAACGGCTGATCAGGCAGCACATACCCGAATGGCGCTTACTTAAGGCTTTTTGAATACCCGTGTTCTGCAATGGCTCACCGCGCAGCTGGTCTTACCTGTGGGAGCGGCCATGGCCGCGATAAAGCAACCCCGGGGCAGGTGCTCTGGCAGGGGTTTCGTTATGGCCTCGAACGTTATCGCGGCTATAGCCGCTCCCACAGGTGGGATGGCGTTGTATGGATTTCACTAAGGTGGGGCTTAAGTATGTGCCATTCGGGGCAGCCCCCATTTCCCTTGGCTGTCGTGTTGATGACAGCAGTGGTTTAACAACAGGTTGACTATGACAGTAGGAAGCGGGTTCAGAGTCAGGCGATCAGCCTTGCTGGGTGTTCTGTTAACCGGGTCTGTGCTGGCCATGGCCGCTGCAGGCCATGATGCCTGCGGGGAGCGGGCCAATAACGACTTCGAGCGTTTGTACTGCCAGGTAGTGGGTGCCGGGTTGGGCAGTGGCTTACCGGCCATGGAAGATTTTCAGCGCAATGAGCCTGCCATGCAGGCGTTGCTATTACAGCGCCCGGCCCAACGCCTGGGGCTGGATATGCCACCCTTGCCGGATTCAGACACAGGGCCTGCTGATGCTGTGGTAGTAACCCCCGCCGTGATCCCTGAGCTTACTCCTGATGAGGCTGTTGAGGTGCCCCAGGGGGTTGTCAGTGAACCCTTTGAGGCTGATTTATCCCTGGGTGATTGCCGTTTCCGGGGGAACGTGATTGATTGCCCCCGGGGGCGATTCCAGCTGATAGGCAATCAGCCCAACCAGTCCCTGGCTCCTGGAGCTCTGGATGAAGACTGGCAAATGGATTTGCCCCGTTTTAGGGGTGATCCCGATGATCAGGCGGCGGTTCATAGTCATTTGTCCGGGGCTTACGATGTGTATATCCATAAAATGCTGTCTATTGGGCTTGCAGGTAATACCATGAGTTTTACGGAATTTGTCCATGGCTTTCGCCGCCACCAGGCTCACGGTATAGATTATACCAGGCGTATGGAGGCGACGTTTCAACTGCTCAAGCAGGATAAGAAAACCCATGTGATCCCAGAGCATTTTCATGACCGGCTGCCAGAGAGCCTGGACGCCTGCATGGAAGCCGGTGCCGACATCATCGTCTGTGACAATGTCCACACCAACTGGGTATACCGTCGCCAGTAAAGAGGGTTTTCCCATGTCATCCATTGTGGCTATTTATACCGCTCCTGCCTCCAGGGCACCCATGAGTGCCCAACAGGCGGTGCAGGTCCGAATGGGCAGTGGTATCGTTGGTGACCGGCATTACCGTCCCAATGCCCAGGGCAGGATTAACGATGCCACCCAGGTGACCCTGATTGCCAGGGAAGCAATAACCGTCTTTAATCAGGCCCATGGGCTGACTATTCCCCCGGATGCCTTCCGGCGCAACCTGTTGACCACAGGGGTGGACCTCAATGGTCTGGTGGGGTGTGATTTCAGGGTGGGCAAGGTGCTGTTACGGGGTATGGAGCTGTGTGAACCCTGTGGGGTGCTCGGTAAGCTGCTGCAGCAGCCTGACTTAAGCCCTGCTGCGGTTATCAGGGCTCTGGTTGGCCAGGGGGGCTTACGGGCACAGATTCTGGACACCGGCGTTATTCATGTGGGGGATGCCGTCGTTGCGTTGTAAAGGTGCGTTGTAAAAAAGCCATGGCAGGGGAGCGACAATGACAGAGAGCAACCAGAATGATCATGGCCTGATTGAAACCCAGACTCGCCAGTGGGTTGAGCGGGTGGTGGTGGGGCTGAATCTGTGCCCCTTTGCCCGCAAGCCTCTGGCGGCGGGGCAGGTGAGGATTGCCGTTAGTGATGCCCGCACTGAAGAGGCACTGCTGGAAACCCTCAACGAAGAACTGCTCTGGCTGGAGGCGCAGCCGGTGAGTGAGGCAGAAACCACTTTACTGGTGGTGCCTCATATACTGGCGGATTTTCTCGACTACAACGATTTTCTGCATCTGGCCAATGGGCTGTTGCAACGTTTCGGCTGGGAGGGGGAGTTCCAGATTGCCAGTTTCCACCCGCAGTATCAGTTTGCCGGGACAGAGCCGGAAGATGCGGAGAATTACAGTAACCGCTCACCCATGCCGATGTTACACCTGCTCAGGGAGGCGAGTCTTGATCAGGCGGTGGCAAGCCACCCCGCACCGGAGCAGATTCCTGAGCGCAACATTGCTGCCCTGAATCAATTAGGACAGCCCGCATTGGCGGCTTTGCTGGAAGCCTGCCGTCAGGTCAAAAACAATTAAAGGTGGCAGTAACCAGACTCCCATGATTGTCACGGGAGTTGGCGGAGGAAGATTCCTTAAATCTGATTCTTTCTGGATTTAGCTTCCCGCTCTTCCTGCTCCACTTCTTTTTCGGTTTTTTGACTGCGATTGAATTCGATAATGGTCATTACCACACCGATGGACATCATAAGAAAGACGAATATGGCTGGATAAATTAGGCTAAAAGTCATTTTTTGCTACCCATTAATGCGCACAGCTTGAAGTAGATTCCAAAGGTGAAGATGGATGGAATCCAGATGGCGGTAAAAATGGCCTGCTGCTGGTCTCCCAGCACAAACCATAAATAGGCTGAGATGACGAATGAAAACATCACCGCCAAAATAATGAAGAAGTCAGATTTATTGAACATAGTCGCTTCCAAAGTCAGAGTGAGTACTTGTTGTCCAGATATTCCTTGCCAAAACACCCAATAGCTCCCAGCAGACAACCTGTAATAGCGATGGTGCCGATGACTCGAACACCCGCTGTCAATCCTACCGAGAATGCTTCCAGGTTAAGTATCCCGATAAAACCAAGCAACAGCCCCAAAGCACCAATAACGGTTAGCAGGGCACCTGCCGCGCTTAAGAAATTCAAAATGCGTGTAAGCACAAAGTCACCATTGTCTGTAAAACAAAAGTGCGACAGCGAAAGCCGTTTTTTATCTTTCCAAGATGTTCGATTGGAAATCATTGAAGTTATTACGGTGAATTCAGCCTGCACAGATTACTATTTGGGAAATTCAGTAATCTGTATACGCCCTGGAACCGGTTTTGGCTTTGCGGGTTGTGCAGGCTGCAGGCAACTGCTTCAGATCGCGGTGGCTCCGCCATCCACGGGGAGTGCCACGCCGGTGGTAAAAGCGGCGCCTTCAGAACACAGGTAAATAACGGCAGCGGCAATTTCATGGGCTTCACCAATGCGGCCCACTGGGTGCATGGCGGCGGCATACTCTGCCTTGCGGGGATCAATGGCAGCCGCCCGGCGGAACATCTCGGTGTCAATCACTGCAGGGCAGACCGCATTAACCCGAATCCCTTTCTTGGCATACTCCACGGCAGCGGATTTGGTCAGACCGATCACCGCGTGTTTACTGGCACTGTAAATGCTCATTTTGGGGGCGGCCCCCAGACCGGCCACTGACGCGGTATTCACAATGACGCCGCCACCGGCAGCCAGCATGGCAGGAATTTCATGGCGCATGCAGTGCCAGACACCTTTCACGTTAACATCCATGATGCGGTCGAAGGTGGTTTCATTGCCGTCGGCCAGCTTGCTGTCTTCGATCTCAATACCCGCATTATTAAAGGCAAAATCGAGCCTGCCATAGGCTGCCAGGGTGGCTGCCACCAGTTGCTCCACCTGATCGCTCTGGCTGACATCGCAGGGTACAAAGAGGGCTTCACCGCCACGTTGTTGAATGGCCGCTACCGTCGCCTCCCCGTCCTGGCTGTTGACGTCAGACACCACTACCCGGGCTCCATTCAGGGCGAAAGATTCAGCGGTAGTGCGACCTATGCCGGCAGCACCGCCGGTGACCAATGCGACTTTTCCGGTGAATTGCTTGGACATGGAAATCTCCCTGCAGGTAAAGGTTTGGAATCGAAATAAACAGTCTAAGTCGGCAGTGAAAGGAGAGAAACTGATTTAAATGAATGGCGGTGAATTAGTCAGGCTAATAACGCCCAGTCACCGCCACAGAACCAGCCACTGTCAATTCAGGGTGGCCAGCAGTTCTTTGCAGGCCTGTATCTGCAGGGCTTCTTCGGCACTGCGGGGGGTCATGCCGGCGCCGGTCTCAAGCAGCTCCTGTGCCTGGCGCCTGCCACTGCGGCCACTGATATTGATCAGGCCCCGGGCGTATTCATAATACAGGGCAGGGTATTGCGGGTTCAGTGACAGGGCCTGATCGAAATACTCCACCATGTACTTTTCCCGGGCTCCGAAGGTCATGCGGGCCAGTAGGCCCCCTGCTTTATCCACAATGCCCCCATGGACACCACCCAGTAAAGAGATGGCAAAGATGTTGTTTTCATCTTCCTTGAGCAGTTCTTCCAACTGGTCTTTGACCTCGGAGGTGTACCCGGTACTCATGGCGGCTCCTCGGGACATGTCCTCCATGATGCGGGCTTTGCCGTAAGCGTTACCAAAGCGGATCATGGGATGGTCCGGTGCCAGTGGCAGAATCTCGTCAGTAAGGGCAATAACCTCTTTCAGCAGAGCTTCCCGCTGTTCGCTGTCATCTTCGATCAAAGTGGCATAGAGCGCCTGGGCATAAAGGCCAGGAAAATACCCCGCCGGCCCCAGGGCCAGACCCAGGTCCCGAGCCTGCTGAAACTGGCCTTCAAGCAACAGGCGCCAGGCTTGCCTTAGCTGTTGTGCGTAGGTGTCGTAATGCTGCTCCAGGTCGCCGGTGAAGTAGGCAAATCGCTCGTCATGGGTGGCCCGTTCCCTGAGCAGCTCTTGCGTATGAGCGGTGACTTTTGGCCAGCGCTCAGCATCCTTGCGAACGCTCTCAGCGGTGGGCAGTGGGCCACGCAACCCAAGGGTTAATGCCTGCCAGCGTTCCGTTAAGGATTCGTCACTGAATTCGAAATCGGCTAACTCCAGGGGGTAAGTTTTCCAGGTTTCAGCCTGTGTGATGGTGGTGAGGCAGAGCAGGGTAGTTGCCAGTACAACAGAAAGTGTTCGGTACATCTCATGGGTCCTTCGAAAGGCAGAAACAGCAGCCTAGCATGGAGATGAAACCGGGGAGTTGACGTTAGTGACCGATATCCGGCGCTTGCCTGGCCACTAACGATAATTGCCGGTAACGGAACTTTTCTTGCCAACCGCCGCTTCTTTCAGTTGTTCATACTCGTCACTGTCTGCCAGGACTTCCCGGAGCACGCTGACCAGGTCATCACAGGTGGCAAATTCCCGGATTGTCTGGCGCATGGTTTCCCGCAGCTTCTGTTCGTTACCATAAACCGCCCACAGCAGCTCATGCTCACTGCCGATGCCGGCCAGATAGGCTTTGGCCCGGGTAATCCATTGGCGCCAATCGTAGCTGTTCGCCGGATTTCCCCCCAGATAGCGGGCGGTATCCGCCAGTTTCAGGCAATGCCGCTCATGCATAGCCTGCAGCTGCCTGAACATGCGATGCCTGTCAGGGTCGGCAGATTGCTCAATGGCGGTATCGTAGCTGTGTATTAGGTCATAGGTCAGGCGTATAACCCCGTTGAGGGCCTGTAGCATTTTTTTCGTGCTGATAGGTCGGATAAATGCAGCCATGGCTTCCCCCTGGGCCCCATTGCTGAAGACAGCCAGTGTTCTATCTAACAATACCGCACTTGTGCCTGGTGTTCTCACAGGTGAAGAAAAGCTAAGGCGCTGTTCAGGCCAGGGTTCCAATCTGTTAAGGCTAGTGACCCGCCATGTACCGCCGTTTCCGGTTTTTGACGTTCCCCTGGGTCATTGTCATCAGACGCACCCATTCCGCGATAATGGCTGCATGAACTTCTTCCTGAGCCAGGGCGTCGGTAAATTCATCTGCCAGGTCTTTGAGACCCATGTTCAGGCACAGCTCTTTGAGCAAACACCAGGCCGCATTATCGGTCAGCTCCGTAGTCAGTATGGCTTCCAGACATTGCAGTACGGATGAACGGGGTTCATTCAGCACCCTCTGCACCCCCAGGGAAGCCTGTGCCCCGGTATCCGCTTCCCCAGGCAGGGTGCTGGGATCTGCCCCGAGAGAGACCATGGCTCTTTTCAGTAACAGAAAGTGCGCCAGCTCCTCATCCCTGAACTGTCTGAGTTTCTGGATGGAAAGCACCGGGTGGGCGCCTTTCTCCCGGGCCGCCTCGCACTTGAGGATCAGGGCTTCATAAAGTCTGACTCCAGCACGCTCAAAGGCCAGGCGCTGACAAAGTTTGTTAAGCAACAACGCACAGTTGTGACTTTGAACCTTCTCCTCACCGGCGGTTAAAATGCCGGTAAAAGCATCCGTAAGGGGTGCTGGGCCAGCAGCAACATCCTGGGTAACAGGTTGGTAGTGGATGTTTTCCAGGCGGTCATAGGGGGTCGGGCCAAGGGCCGCCAATGGGCTACCCTGCACGACTACTGGCATCACAAGGGGGAGCACCTGCATACCGCTTTGCTGAATACCGGTTGGAGAGGGCTGTAACATTATCTCCCTTTTATGTCTGACCTTGCGTTTACGGACTCGGGGCTTATTCCGCTTTCCCAGGGTGAGGGTCTGTTTCCCCCGAAGAATGTCTTTGTGCTCAAAGTCGCTGGTTCTCATGTGGACCTCCTGTCCTTTTAGCGGGCTCTGTAAGCTGGCTGCTTCCCTTAAGGCTGCCTTCCCTCAGGCCTTGGCTTTCATTCCCGGGTGGATAACCACTTTTGTGCAGTGATCGGTCTTGTCCCGGAACATGCGATAGGCATTGGGGGCGTCGTCCAGCATCAAGTGGTGGCTGATTACGAAGCTGTGGTCGATATCCTGATGCTCAATCCGCTCCAGTTGCGGCTTAAGGCAGTGCTGCACATGGGTCTGGCCAGTGCTCACAGTAAGCCCTTTGTTCATCGGTACACCCAGGGGGAGTCTGTCGGCAACATCGCCATACCGGCACACGGCTTTCATTGTGAACCTCCTTTGCTGGTGCCTTTCACGGGCTTTGACGTATCTGTCTTTTCATTCGCCGGCGCTTTATCGGTGACTGCCGGTCGCGTCTTTTCACCGGCCTCCTGGGTAGGCTGGACACGTTGGCTG
>REBR01000067.1 GCA_007692645.1 Halomonadaceae bacterium
TCTCCTGGGGAAGGGGACACCGCCCAGCAACGCTTTGATGGTCCCTGGTCCCTGTTCCGGCTACTGCGTGCCACGGACATCATGAACAGCAACGGCCGGGATATGCAGCTGGCTTTCGATCTGGACGGACACCGTGCCCGGCTGCAACTGACCACAGATTCCATTCATCATCCCTTTAACCCGTCATTGCTGGAAGATTTCCGGCTACCGGCAACCCTCTGAGAGGACGGCAGTATGGCATGGGGCTATATGGGCAAGGTGCCCAACCGTGGAGATTTTCTCAGTCACAATGTGTCTCCGGCACTGGGTGACCTGATGCTGGAATGGTGCCAGGCCACCCTGGCGGTCAGCCGGGAACAGCTGGGTGAGCAGTGGCTGGATGCGTATCTTACCGCCCCCATCTGGCACTTTGCCGCCGGGCCCGGTGGGCTGGCGGAAACCGGTGTGATTGGTACCCTGATTCCGTCCGTTGACCGGGTAGGGCGGCATTTTCCCTTTCTGGTGCTGTCTGAATACACCGGCTGTGGCCTCAGTGCCTGGCGTCAGCCGGAGTGGGCGTCAGCCATGGAGGATGTGGTGCTGGCGGTACTGGATGATCAGTGGGAGGAAGCGCTCTGGCAGCAGCGTCTGGCGGAAATAGCACTGCCAGAGCTGGTTGCACCGCGCCTGCGATGGCCCCTGGAGGAAGGCAACCTGATGCTGCCCGCCGCCGCCCGTGAAGAGGACTGGCTACAGGCTTTGCTGGCCCGGCAAAGCGGTTCCGCTTTTTGGTGGACCCAGGGTTCAGCCTATGTTGAAGCGGCCACCCTGTTAACGGACGGATTGCCCAAAGTCGGCCAGTTTGCCGCCATGTTGGTGGGACATTGGCCACAACATGGCTGGCAGCAAGGGACACTACTGGATTCGGAGTAAAGGTTATGCGCTTTTCCAGCACCCGTTTTACCCATCGCGGTGGACATCGGGAGCACAACGAAGATGCCTACTATGAAAACCGCCAGTCAGGGCTGTGGCTGGTGGCAGACGGCATGGGGGGCTACCGGGCCGGTGACCGGGCCAGCCAACTGGTGTGTGAGACTGTGGCTGACCATTTATCCAGTGCAGGGGGTGAGTTGTCGGTAGATGCCCTGGAGCAGTGCCTGCAGGAGGCCAACCGGCGGATCTGGCGCTATGGCCAGGAGCATCTCGGTGGCCAGACCCTGGGTTCCACCGTGGTTGCGTTGCAAATTCAACAGCAGCGTTACCATGTGCTCTGGGCAGGGGACAGCCGTTGCTACCGTATCCGGGACGGCGTCATTAAACGCCTCAGTACCGACCATAGCCAGGTGGCTGAAATGGTGACCCAGGGGCTGCTGACGGAATCCGATGCAGAGCACCACCCCCTGGCCCATGTCATTACCCGGGCCATGGGGGTGGATGAGACCTTAACCCTGGACCATGTCAGCGGTGATGTACTCCCCGGTGACCTGTTTATGTTATGCAGTGACGGGGTTACCCGGGAGTTCAGTGATGGCTTTCTAGGCCAGCTTCTGGAGCCCGGCCACATTGAAGAAGCATCTCGTGCCATTTTACATTCGGCACTGGTTAACAATTGTAAAGATAATATCACCTGCATTATTGTTCGCGCGGAGAATGGCTGGTATTTTAGCGACCCATTGAGCACAGATGAGGATGTCACCATCCCCCGTCTGAGCCGGTGACAGGACATAACCACGCATGAAACGCAGGAAGCGTTATGAACAGTCAGTCAACTGCCCTGTTTGATGTGGATGCCTTACTGGCGCCCATCAGCAGTGAACAGCCCTGCGGCGATGATACCCGGGATGATGCCTCCCCGGCGTCCCCCTATTTCAGTTTAAAAGACCTGCGTCATCAGGCCCGTGCCCTGGAACGCCAGCAGCTGGCGGATGAAGAGCTGCTGCCCATTCCCCAGTGGCAGCAGCTCAGTCGCGCCATACCAGCGGTGCTGGAAGAGCGCAGTAAAGATCTGGAGTTTGTAGCCTGGTACATCGAATCCCTCTGCCGTGAAGCGGGTTTTAACGGTCTTGCCCAGGGCTTTGACCTGGCCCGGGTGATGATCGAACAGCACTGGGACCAGCTTTACCCGCTACCGGATGAAGAAGGCCTGTCCAGCCGTATGGCGCCCCTGGTGGGCCTTAATGGCAGCGACGGTGAAGGCACCCTGGTACAGCCCATTCTTTCCATACCCCTGTTTTTCAGTTCCGCTCTGGGCAGCTTTGCCACCTGGCATTGCGAGCAGGCCGCTGAGGTAAAACGCCTGGATGGTGATCGTGCCCAGCAGCGTATCCGCACCGGTGCGGCTTCCCCGGATGCGGTACAGCAAGCAGTGGGTGAAACCCCAATAGAACAGCTGCAAGCCACCAGTATCGCCATTGAAACTGCCATTGACGCCTGGGCCCTCCTGACCACGGCTATGGATCAGGTCATGGCAGACAATCCCCCTCCCACCACCCATATCCGCAAAACCCTTGAGCGTTGCAAAAGCGTGCTGATGCACCACGCCGGTGATCGCCTGGCAGCGGCCCAGGCAGAGCAGGATGTTGCGGATCAGCTAGGGGATGACACCGGTTCAGAGAGTGGCCCAGGGAGCGACCCTGCCATGGCCCCCGGTGGCGGCACCATTTCAGGGCGCAGTGAGTCGGTTCGGGTGACCATTGCCAGCCGTCAGCAGGCATTGAAACAGTTGCGACAGCTGGCGGATTTCTTTCGCCAGACCGAACCCCATTCACCGGTGTCTTATGCCATCGGCCAGGCCCTGCGCTGGAGTGAACTGTCGCTGCCGGAATTAATGCAGGAACTGATCGAAGACGCTAACGCCAGAGCAGGCTTTAGCCGCATAACCGGTGTGCCACCCGCAGAAACCAAAAAACCCTGAAGTCAGAGATTCATATCCTGGCAACAATATAAGTGCAGCATCATTTAACAAGGAGAAAGCAACATGGAAAGTATTCACGACAAGCTCTCCCGGGTCAGAAAACCCCGGGTTCACATCACCTATGACGTGGAAACAGAAGGCGCCATGGTGAAAAAAGAGCTGCCATTTGTGGTGGGTGTCATGGGGGATTTCTCCGGTAACAACAACACCAACCTCAAGCCCCTCAAAGACCGTCGCTTTATCCAGATTGACCGGGACAACTTTGATGATGTTCTGCGCCGCATGAGCCCGGGTCTGGCCCTGAAGGTGGATAACAAACTGTCTGATGACGACTCGCAGATGTCCGTGGAGCTGGCCTTTAACAGCATGGAAGATTTTCAGCCTGCCAATATCGTCAAACAGGTGGAGCCCCTGCGTCAGCTGATGGAAACCCGCAACAAGCTGCGGGACCTGATGACCAAAGTAGACCGTTCTGAAGAACTGGAAGACCTGCTGGAGCGGGTTCTGAACAATGCTGACGACCTGGCCGCCCTGAAGGCCGACCTGGGCGACGGTGATGATGCTGGCAAGGAAGAAGAGGGAGACAAGGAATGAGCGCAGAAACCCAAGAAGCGGTAGCCACCGAATCCGCAGAAGCCGGGGCGGAACTGAGCCTGCTTGACCAGGCCATTGGTGCCACCAAACAGACAGAAACTGACCGTGCCCGGGAACTGATCCGCACCCTGGCGGACGAGGCCCTGAAAGGCACCGTCACCTGGAACCGTAACCTGACCGTGACCTTTGGTGAGGCCATTAACGCCCTGGACCGGATGATTTCCGGGCAGCTGTCGGAAATCATGCACCAGCCGGAATTTCAGAAACTGGAAGGCTCCTGGCGTGGCATGCACCACCTGGTGATGAATTCTGAAACCAGCGGCACCCTGAAAATTCGCGCCCTGAATCTGAGCAAGAAAGACCTGCACAAGGACCTGTCCAAGGCAGTGGAGTTCGATCAGAGCCAGATTTTCAAGAAAATCTACGAGTCCGAATTCGGCACCCCCGGTGGTGAACCCTACGGCTGCATGATCGGCGATTACGAATTCAGTAATCACCCTTCCGATGTGGAGACCCTGAGCCTGATGTCCAACGTCGCCGCTGCCGGTTTCTGCCCCTTCATTTCCGCCGCCGGCGCTGGCCTGTTCGGTTTTGATGACTGGACCGAACTGTCCAAGCCGCGGGATCTGGAAAAAGTTTTCGAATCCATTGAGTACACCAAATGGCGCTCCTTCCGGGAAAGTGAAGATGCCCGCTTTGTTACCCTCAACATGCCTCGGGTACTGGCGCGCCTGCCCTACGGTGAGGCCACCAAGCCGGTGGAAGAATTCGGTTACGAAGAGTTCGATCTGGATCCGGATAGCGGCATGTCCGTGACCACGGACCACGACAACTATTGCTGGATGAACGCCTCCTACGTCATGGGTACCCGCATGACGGAAGCCTTTGCCAAATACGGCTTCTGCACCGCCATTCGCGGCGCTGAAGGTGGTGGCAAGGTGGAAGGCCTGCCCACCCACGTGTTCAAGAGCGACGACGGCGACCCGGACCTGAAGTGCCCCACGGAAATCGGCATTACCGATCGCCGGGAAGCGGAACTGAGCAAGCTTGGCTTCCTGCCCCTGTGTCACTACAAGAACACCGATTTTGCGGTTTTCTTCGGTGCCCAGAGCTGTCAGAAACCCAAGGTCTATGACAACCCGGATGCCACCGCCAACGCCGCCATCTCCGCCCGTTTACCCTACATGATGGCCACTTCCCGTTTTGCCCATTACCTGAAAGTGATGGCCCGGGACAAGATCGGTTCCTTCATGGAAACAGAAGACGTGGAAAACTGGCTTAACCGCTGGATTCTGGGTTACGTCAACGCCTCTGAAGGTGGCGGGCAGGAGATTCGCGCCAAGTTCCCCCTGGCAGATGCCAAGGTGCAGGTGCGTGAAATTCCAGGTCGCCCTGGCTCCTACAATGCCATCGCCTGGCTGCGCCCCTGGCTACAGATGGAAGAACTGACCACCTCTCTGCGGCTGGTGGCAAAGATTCCGGAAATCGGCTGAATAGTCGGGTAGTCAGACCCAGGGACGCTTTATGTCGCACGCTTTAACTTTCGTGGCCAGTGATTATCTGGACCGCCCACAGCACAGCCGTGCCGGATTATTGCCGGACACGGCCTTTGCCCAGCGACTGGTGGCAGAGGCGGACGACCTGCAGGCCCTGCTGCTGTGGCTGGGGCGTCTGGACAGTGAGCGGCACTGGGACCGGGACAGCATCAGCGCGTTACTGGCCCGGTCACTGCTTGCCCTGGATGAGCAGCTCAATGCCCAGCTCAATGGCATATTGCACCACCCCCAATTGAAAGCCCTTGAGGCTGACTGGCGGGGGGTCTGGCTGCTCACTGAGCAGGCGGCAGAGGACGACAGCGAAGGGTTGGTTCAGGTCAAGGTGCTGGACCTGAGCTGGCATACCCTGCGCAAGGATCTGTCCCGGGCCATGGAATTTGATCAGTCTCAGTTGTTTGACCGGATTTATTCCCAGGAGTTCGGTCACCCGGGTGGCGCCCCCTTCGGTTTATTGCTGGGGGCTTACAGTATCAGTCACCGTGGCCCTGGTGGTCAGGCCACCATGGATGTTTTGCCAGAGCTGACTCAGGTGGCAGCAGCGGCTTTTGCACCGCTGATTCTGAATGCGGCACCGGCCCTGTTCGGGGTCGACCGGTTTGCTGACCTGACCGGAGTAACAGAGCTGGATAGTCACTTTGCCCAGCCGGAACTGGCACGGTGGCAGTCACTGCGACAGATGGAAGATGCCCGTTTTCTGGGTATGGCACTGCCGCGAATGTTGATGCGCGCGCCCTGGCCGGAAAATGGCCAGGGACCGGAAGGGTTTAATTTTCGCGAACAGGGGGCTGACCCGGAACGGGATTATCTCTGGGGCCATGGTTGTTTTGCTGTGGGCATTGTTGCCATCCGGGCGTTTTGTGAGTCCGGCTGGTTTGCCCAGATACGGGGATTTCGCCGGGGGCGTATCGCCCATGGGGTAGTGGATAACCTGCCAGAGATTCAGCACATCAGCGCCACCGGGCAGTTGTTTCCGCAGCGCTCTGGGCTGGACTGGCAAACCAGTGATCGTATGGAACGGCTGCTGGCAGACCAGGGCTTCGTGCCCCTGATGCCATTGACCAACACCCCGATGCTGGCGCTGCACTCGGTGCCATCGGTGCAGCAGCCCGCCCAGTACGATCAACCGGATGCCCAGGTGAGTGCCCGTTTGTCCGCCATGCTGCATTACACCTTATGCGTCTCCCGCTTTGCCCATTTTCTCAAAGTCATGGGCCGGGACCGGGTAGGGGGCTATCGCTCACCGGAGGAGTGTGAGTCACAGATGCAGCGCTGGCTACACGGTTACACCATGGGCAGTGAAGGGGCTTCCGACGAACTCCGGGCCCGTTTCCCCCTGCGCAGTGCCAGTGTCAGGGTAAAGGCACGGGTAGGGCAGCCAGGAAGCTATTACTCGGTGATCCGCTTACAGCCGCATTTTCAGCTGGATCAGCTGGTAACCAGCATGCGTCTGATTACTGAGCTGACCCCGGTTAACAATAACTAGCGGTTAATCACAGCAGTAGCCGTGATCAGAACATGCACCATAAGAATGCAACTCAGGGAGCAGAGAGCGCCATGGATGCCATCAAGGAATACCTGTCCGCCGGACAGCTGCAGCAAGCCATCGACCATTGTCAAAATGTACTGCGGGAAAAACCCGGCGCCAGTGACCTGCGGGCCTGTCTGGTAGAGCTGCTGTGTCTGGCCGGTGAGCTGCAACGGGCTGATGATGTATTGGGTCACCTGGCCAAACACCACAGTGACTGGCTCGCAGGGGCCGCCAATCTGCGCCAGTTGTTGCGCGCCCAGCAGTCCCGCCTGGCCCTGCGCCAGGGGCAACTGGCGGCAGAAGATGTGGTGGCCACCCCCGGGCCGGCCCTGGAGGCGTTACTGGCGCTGCATCTGCACCTGTCCCGTGGCGAGATGGATGCCGCTGGGGTGGCTGCTGAGAATCTGGAAGCCCGGCGCACCCCGGCGCTGTTTACCCTGGGGGGTGACGACCACAGCACCGCGGTGGATCTGCGGGATTGCGATGACAGCCTGAACGGTTACCTGGAAGGGTTAGGTACTGATGGCCGTTATTACCTGTGGCAGTGGAGCGAAATTGACGCCCTGCATTTTCATCCCCCCACCTCACCGGTAGAAATGATCTGGCGCCGGGCCGACATTGAGCTGGCCGACGGTCGCCAGGGGGAAGCCTTCCTGCCTGCCACCTATGTGGACAGTGAAAGTGATAGCCAGCGTCTCGGCCGGGAAACCGACTGGCGACAAAAGGCCCCGGGTCTGGTGACCGGTGTCGGCCTGAAACTGTTCCTGCTGGGCAATGAAGCGGTGACTCTGGACGGGCTGAAACAGATTCAGCGTCAGCCAGCCCAGGAGACGGTTGATGCCTCGTTCTGACGCCCGCGCCAGGGTTCAGGTCAGCCTGTTGGACCGGTTACTGGATAACGGCAGCGTGCGGCCCAGCGTGGCCCAGGTGCGCCAGTCCGTTCGCCGTGATCTGGAGTGGCTGCTGAATGCCCGTCGCAGCTGGCTGCCGATCCCCAAAGGCTGCAATGAGCTGTCTACCTCGGTACTGGGTTTTGGCCTGCCGGATTTTACCGTCATGGAACTCAGCACCGAAGAAGGCCGGCTGTGGCTGTGTGAGGAAATCCGTCGCTGTATCAGCCGCTTCGAACCCCGCCTGGCCCGGGTCAAGGTGCTTCTGCAGGACCGTGAAGCGCCCCTGGACCGGCAGCTGCGGCTGCGCATCGAAGGGGTCCTGTTGGTAGAACCGGTGCCCCAGGCCGTGGCGTTTGATTCCGAACTGGAACCCGTGAACCTGTCAGTGACCCTCAAGGAGTCCGCCTGATGAGCGAAGAGTTGTTGCATTACTACAACCGGGAACTCGCTTATCTGCGGCGCCAAGGGGCAGAGTTTGCCCGTGCCTACCCGAAAGTGGCGGGACACTTGCGGGTCAGTGAAGAGGCGGTGGAAGACCCCCATGTGTCCCGGTTGCTGGAAGGTGTCGCCTTTATGACGGCCCAGATCCGCCAGCGCCTGGATGGCCACTTTCCCGAGCTGACTGACATCCTCATGGGCACCCTGTACCCGGATTACCAGGCGCCGATCCCGTCCATGACCGTGTTGCAGCTGACCCCGGCCCGGGCCCAGACCCACTGTGTTCCCCTAAAACCGGATCAGGCCTTTGAAACCCGGGTGGAGCATATGCCCCATTGCCGCTTTCAGGCCCCGGGCAAGCACCATATTGCTCCAATTCGGGTAACCCAGGGGAGTTTCCAGAACAGCCCCTTTGAAGCCCCCCGTCCTGATGGCGTCGAGGCCGCTCAAAGTGTTATACGGCTGCGCCTGAAAGGCCCGGTTTCCCTGAAGGAAACCAATGCGCCGGACCTGAGCTTTTATCTCCATGGCCAGACCCAGCAAAGTCATGAACTCTATGACCTGATTCTACGTAGCGCCCTGGGTTTTGCCCTGGTGCCGGTGAATGATCGCCGCCAGGTACAGTTCTTCCCGGCCACCGCCATTCAGCCGGTAGGGTTCAGCCCGGAAGAGGCCATGGTGCCCTACAGCCAGCGCAGCTTTGAGGGTTACCGGTTACTGGTGGAATATTTCCTGTTCCCGGAAAAGTTCCTTTTTGCCCGGCTGCAGGGACTGGCGGGCCAATGGCCCGATACCGACGAGGTGGATCTGTACATCTACCTGGGGGCAGGTTCCAACACCCAGGAAAAAAACTTTATCCCCGAGCATATGCGCCTGTGGTGCCTGCCAGTAGTGAACCTTTTCCATGACAACCTGGAGCCGGTGAAGGCCGACGGCAGCCAGCATGAATACCGGCTGGTCCCCCGTTATCAGAATGCTGATAGCCAGGAAGTGGTGGCGGTAGACCGGGTCAGCCTGGTGAACAACGACCGTTCCCGGGAACTGGCCCCCTATTATGGCCTGGGGCACCCCCGCTGGCAGAACGATATCGGCGTTTACTGGCATAGCCAGCGAAGGCCAGGGCAGTGGGCCGGTGGCCATCAGGAACCTGGCACAGAGACCTGGCTGAGCCTGGTAGACCGGCGCTTCAATGGCCGGGACCTGAGTGCGTTGCCAAAAGATGAGAGCCTGCTGATCCGGGCCCGTTGCTGCAATCGCAATGTGCCCTCCCGGCTGCCCTTTGGTGGTGGCGCCCCCCGGTTCCAGGCCATCAGTGAACCCCTGATCGAGCAGGCCAGCGCTTTGCTGGCGCCATCAGCTACCGTGCGTCCGGCCCTGGGGGATGCCAGCCGCTGGCAGTTCGTGCGCCACCTTAGCCTGTCCCACTTTGCCGGGCACGATGCCTGTGACCGACTGAAGGCTGTGTTGCAACTGCATGACTTCCAGCAGACAGCAGAGTCCCAGGCCCTGATCGACGGTATTGATCAGGTCACTATTGCCCCGGCAGTGGCCCGGGTGGGAGATGGGGTTCGCCGGGGGCTCTGCCATGGCAGTGAAATCACCATCACTTTCTCCCAGTCCCGCTATGCAGGCACCAGCATTTATCTGTTTTCTGCGGTGCTGGACCGGTTTTTTGCCCAGTTTGCCCAACTCAACAGCTTTACCCGGGTGCGTATCCGGCTCAGTGGCCAGAACCAGGATTACCACCTGTGGCCCGCCCGAATGGGGGAGGGTGCCCTGTTATGAACAGCCCCATAAAGAGTGTCCCTGAACGGAGTCAGGGGAAACCGGGGCAGGATCTGTTCCGGGAGGTATGGCGCATAGAACGCCAGATTGGCGGCCAGCGCAGCCCCTGGCACCGGGTTGGCCATGATGGCTGGCCCCAGCAGGAACTGGTGCGCTTCAGAACCAGCCGGCATATGGGGTTTCCCGGGCAGGACCTGGTCAAGGGGCGCCTGGAGGACACTGGAACCGGTGTCAGCAAAGCCGAGCTGACACTGGACTGCCTGGGCCTGACCGGTGCCCGTGGGGCATTGCCGGCACACTATACGGAACTGGTGTTATCCCAGCTGAGGTCCCGGTCTCCGGCTCTGGGGGACTTTCTCGATCTGTTCAACCACCGGTTGTTGTCACTGTTTTACCGTAGCTGGGAAAAGACCCGGCCTGCGGTTCAGCAGGAGCGTGACCCGGACGATGTGTTTACCGGCATATTGCGGGCCCTTACCGGGTGCAGTGAAGACTGGGAGATTTATTACGGCGCCGCTTTGGCCCGGGGACCCCGTTCCCAGTCCCAGATACAGGCGGTACTGCAAGACCTCACCGCCATGGAAGTGACGGTATGCCCGTTACAGGGCGGCTGGCAGGGAGTGAACCCTGAAGACCAGACCCGGCTACCTGACCGGCAACGGCCCCAGGGGCAGTACGCCCGGCTGGGTGAGGCACTGCTGGGGCAGCGATCCTGGATGGCCGACCAGGGAGCCGGCATTGTGTTTCATCCGGAAAATGCTACCCAACTTGCGGATCTGTTACCCGGTGGCCGTTACAGCGAGGCTGTCGGTCAACTGACCAGCAAAATGGTGGGGCAGATGTCGATTCGCTGGCGGCTTCAGGCGGACGCCTCACAACTGCCTGGAACCACCCTGGGGCGGCAGGGCCGCCTGGGGAGTGACAGTTTTATCAGTTCCCGCCGTGCAACCGGACGGCGGGTGGAAATCAGTTTTAAACCAGGTAAGGACGCCTAAACCATGTCAGCCATGACACTGAAAGCCCTCGTGGAGAAAATGAACCCCAGTGGCCGTCAGGCCCTGGAGCATGCCGTGGGCCTTTGCTACCGCCGGACCCATCACTGTGTGGAAGTTGAACACTTTCTCAAGTCCCTGGTCATCGCTGAAGATCAGGATCTGATCCGGGTGCTGGACCATTACGGACTTGATCGTTACCGCCTGGACAGCCAGCTGGACACAGCCCTTGAGTCCTTTAAAACCGGCAACGGTGCTACCCCCAGCCTGTCCCCTCGGCTGGTGGATCTGCTGCGCCAGTGCTGGCTGGATACCTCTATTGAATTCGGCGAGCCGGTGATGCGCGGTGCCACCTTTCTGTTCAGCCTGCTCAATGACCCCGCCATGGGCGCCCTGACCACCCGTTACGCCCGTGAGCTTGAGCAGCTGGACCCACAGCGGCTGTTATCCGACTGGTCTCAGTTAAAAGAGGACCTGGAGCAGGGGGAGCCGGCCGCTGCCGCACCCCGCCATGGCCGTGAGGAATCCCTGAAGCAGTTCACCATTGATCTCACCGCCAGTGCCAAGGCCGGCAAACTGGACCCGGTGCTGGGCCGGGATGATGAAATCCGCCAGATGATCGACATCCTGACCCGGCGCCGCCAGAACAACCCGATCCTCACCGGTGAGGCTGGTGTCGGCAAGACCGCAGTGGTGGAAGGCCTGGCCCAGCGCATCGCCGACGGCCTGGTGCCAGAGGCGCTGCAGAAAGCCCGCCTGCTGACCCTGGACCTGGCCCTGCTGCAGGCCGGTGCCGGGGTAAAAGGGGAGTTTGAAAATCGCCTGAAAGGCGTGATCGAAGAAGTGCGTAATGCCGTGGACCCGGTGATTCTGTTTATCGACGAAGCCCACAACATGGTGGGTGCCGGCAACCAGGCAGGCCAGAATGATGCCGCCAACCTGCTGAAACCGGCTCTGGCCCGGGGCGAGCTGCGTACCATTGCTGCCACCACCTGGGCCGAGTACAAAAAGTTCTTTGAAAAAGACGCCGCCCTGACCCGCCGTTTCCAGGTGGTGAAAGTGGATGAACCGGATCAGGCCACTGCCATCGCCATTCTGCGAGGCCTGGCGCCGACCCTGGAAGAACACCATCAGGTGGACATTACCGATAGCGCCATTCGCAGCGCTGTCAGCCTTTCAACCCGTTATCTGGCCGGTCGTCAGCTACCGGATAAAGCCGTTGCCCTGCTGGATACCGCCTGTGCCCGTGTCGCCATGAGTCAGGCCAGTCTGCCGGCGGCCCTGGAGCGGGCCAGGGCCGCCCGTGACCGGAGCATGACCGAAGCTGACCGCCTGGCTGCTGAAGCGCGCCTGGGTAACGACCATAGCGACCGTTTAGCGGGGTTGAGCGAACGTCTGGTGTCCCTGGCGGATACCGTGAATACCCTGGAACTGGCCTGGGAGGATGAAAAAGAGCGGGTGCAGGAGGCCAGGGAACTGGGTAAGCAGCTGAACCATGAACAACAGGGTAGCGCACTGCTGGAAGACCTTAATCGCATTCGCACCCAGTTAGCCGCCCGGGTGGAACCCATGGTGCACTGGCAGGTGGATGAAGGCCTGGTGGCCCAGGTGCTGTCAGACTGGACCGGCATTCCCCTGGGACGCATGCAGGCGGACGAAGTGGCGGGCATTCTCAAGCTGGAAGAGCAGCTGCAACAGCGGGTAAAAGGCCAGGACCATGCCCTGAAGGATATCGCCCGCAGTATTCGCATTGCCCGGGCAGACCTGGCGGATGAGAAAAAACCCCTGGGGGTATTCCTGCTGGTGGGCCCCAGCGGCGTGGGCAAAACCGAAACCGCCATGGCACTGGCGGAGCAGGTGTATGGCAGTGAAAACAACATGACCATCATCAACATGTCGGAATTCAAGGAAGAGCATAAAGTCTCCCAACTGGTGGGCTCACCCCCCGGCTACGTGGGCTACGGCGAGGGGGGTGTGCTCACGGAAGCCGTGCGGCGCAAGCCCTACAGCGTCATCCTGCTGGATGAAATGGAAAAAGCCCACCCCGGCGTCCAGGACATCTTCTACCAGGTATTCGATAAGGGTGCCCTGCGGGACGGTGAAGGCCGTGATGTGGATTTCCGCAATACCCTGATCATCATGACCTCCAATGCCGGGTCAGAAAAAATCAGTGACCTGCATGCCGACCCACTCACCGCCCCGGCCCCAGAGGCCTTGAAAGATGCCGTCATGGACGACCTGCTGGGCATTTTCAAACCCGCCTTTCTCGGGCGTACCACCGTCCTCGCCTATCAGCCCCTGGCAGCAGAGCAGCTGGCGGCCATTACCCGGCTGCAGCTGGCACGGGTGGAGCAGCGCATCAGCCAGCACCATGGCAGTACCCTGGCCTACGACGACGATGTGGTGGATGCCATTGTCGGACGCTGCCACGAAAGCAGCGCTGGAGCCCGCAACATTCAGCAGATCCTGCAGCGGGAAGTACTGCCTGGGATGTCGCAACAGGTGCTGGAGTGCCTGGCCCGGGACCAGCGCCCAGGCCCAGTGCAACTGACTCTGGAGAACAACGAACTGACCGTCAGGGTAGCGATGCCCTGATGACCCCATCCATGTGCGCGGCAAAAGCGGTGCACAGGATAACCCCTAGTCCTTGTTACAGGACGTAACTAAAAACGCAAAAAGGAGAGCAACACATGCAAGCGAATACCTACCTGGATTACGAAGGGATCAAGGGTGAAGCCACGGCCGAGCAATACAAGGACCTGATCACCGTGACAAGCCTGGATTTCTCTGTACACCGGGAAATCTCTGCCGATACCGGTACCTCCATGGACCGGGAAGCCTCTGCCACGCGCCTGGGTGATATCACCATCACCAAGCTGCAGGACAAGGCCTCTCCTGATCTGTTCAAGGAAGCCACCATCGGTAAGGGTAAGAAAGCCACGTTCTACATTACCAAGCAGGGTGAAGAGATCGAGGAAATCATGAAAATCGAACTGACCGATGCCATGATCTCTAACTACAGCGTGTCCGTCTCTGGGGATCGTCCCTACGAAAGCCTGACCATCAGCTACACCGAACTGACCATGACAGTGACCCCAACCGACGACAAGAACAGCATTACTGCTCCTCTGGTTTACGGTTACAGCGGTGCCAAAGGCCAGAAGCTCTAAATAGCAGTCTGATAACGGGAGAAGGCTCAGGCCTTCTCCTCAAAAAAACAATTTCACCTCAGGATGGCGCACAGGTTCATGGCTAAGGAACAGCAGCATCATCAACTGAAAATTCATAGCGCTTTGGGGCCGGATGCCCTGGTGCCAGAGCGCCTCTCCGTCAGCGAAGGCATGTCACAGCTGTATGAAATCAGACTCAGCTTCCTGGCCAATGAACGGCTGACGGACATGCAGGGCCAGATCGGTGAAGAGATCACCCTGTCACTGACCCTGAACCAACAGGCCAATGCCGAAGAACGGTTCTTTCACGGCCACATATTAACCATCGGTGAACGGGGCAAACCCCTGCACAACAGCGAAGGCCAACGTTACGACGTCATCATCGTACCCCGGGCCTGGTCTGCCACTCACCGCAGCAACTGCCGTATTTTCCAGGACCAGACCGCCCTCGCCATCATCGAAACGGTACTGGAAGAACACCAGGTCAGCCTGGAGAGTCAGATTAACAGCAGCCTCTTTAACTACGGCTACTGCGTGCAGTACAACGAAACCGACTGGCAGTTTGTCTGCCGTCTGCTGGCCCAGGAGGGTCTGTCGTTTTTCTTCCGCCATGAGCAGGGCGCCCACCACATGGTGGTCACTGACAACATCAAAGCCTATGACAAAGCGGCGGAAGATCAGGTCATTTTCTGCTCCCGGCCCACCGGCGAGTGCCGCATCAGCAGCTGGCATACCGGCTTCAGCGCCACCAGCAACAGCCTGGTGGAGCAGGGCTATGACTTTCACCGCCCCAATGACCGAATTCACGACGACAGCCGTGGCCAGGTACCGGGCAATGGCTTCGGCCAGCGGGAACTGTTCAATTACCTGGGGGAAGACCCGGCCCTGATCGAAAACACACAGCTGGCTGACCGTCATCTGCAGGCCCTGACCCAGGATGCAGAAACCTTTCAGGGTGAGTCGGATTACCGCTCCTTCAGTACCGGCCTGACCTTCAGTTTCGGGGAACACGAAGACACACTGCCGGATCACAATGAGTTTGTGATTACCGAACTGACTCTGGATATGGCCCTGCCCACCAGCCTGGATGACAACAGCGGCAATCAGAGTATTCGCTTCAGCAACCGCTTCAAGTGCATGCCCACCCTGTCCGCCTATACCCCGGCACGGTTGGCCAAACCGGTTATCCCCGGGGTACAGACAGCCACCGTCACCGGTGCTGCCGGGGAAGAGCTGCATTTGGACGACCACGGCCGCATCAAAGTGCAGTTCCACTGGGACCGGGAAGGTCGCCATGACCAGACCAGCTCCTGCTGGATTCGCGTGGCTCAGAGCTGGGCTGGCAATGGCTTCGGCGCCCAGTTCCTGCCCCGCATAGGTCAGGAAGTGCTGGTGGAGTTTATCAACGGTGATCCCGACCAGCCCCTGATTACCGGCGCTGTCTACAACGCCCGTAACCCCCTGCCTTATGCCACCCCGGGTCAGAAAAACAGCTCCGGCATCCGCTCCCGGTCCACCATTGGCGGGGGCATGGCCAACTACAACGAAGTGCGTTTTGACGATGAAAAAGGCCAGGAAAAGCTGGTGATTCACGCTGAAAAAGACCATGAACTCACCATCGAACATGACCAGCGGGACGACATCGCCAATAACCGCCAGGCCACCATCGGCAACAACGATAACCTGAACATCAAAGGCAACCAGACGGTGGACATCACCGGCAACCAGTCCATCAGCAGCGGTAAAAGCATCACCGTGGAAGCCGGTACCAACATCACCTTAAAAACCGGTGGCGCCAGCATCACCCTGGAAAGCTCCGGCAAGATTGCCATCAAAGGCACCCAACTGGACATGAACGGCACCGTGATCAGCCTCAAGGCCGGCAAAATCAATCTTAACTAGGGCAGGGCAGAGACAAGGATGTTCAAGCAAACAGGGCAAGACAGTCTTGAAAGGCCATATGGCATCTGCACCGGCCTGATCTGCAACACCAGTGGGGCTTGAAGCTGACTCATGGGAATGGCTAAAAATGGGTTTCAGTTACTGATTATCGTTTTTTTGGGATTGTGCGGAGCCTGCAAGCCATGGGGCACGAACATGCAGATCAGGGATTATTTTGAGCCGGAATACGTGCAATTAATCAGGGCCATTGAAGGGAATAACGAGGGCAAGGCCCGGCAGCTTGTGGCTGATGGTCTGACCCTGAATGTTCACGGAAATGAGGGTATTACCCCGTTATTCTGGCTGATCATGGGGAAAAACAATGCCGCAGTTAAAATGGCTCTGGAACTTGGCGCTGACCCTGATTTCAGAGCCGGGAATGGACGACACCTTGTACCCACCCTGGCCGGTGGGAACGATGACGAACTCCTGGAGCTACTGCTGAAGGCCGGCGGTGACCCCAATGCCACTGACCTGGATGGGAAGCCCTCCATTTTTAGGGCCATTGGTCATGATCGATGGGCCCAGATAAAGCTGTTACTGAAATATGGCGCTGATCCTAATTTGACAGACAGATCCAATAAAAACAGCGCTCACTATGCCGCGATATTGAACAAATTCGATATGGTCGCTTATCTGATTGAACAGGGGGCAGATCACAGGAACCGAAATGCCGCAGGTGGTGATATCGCCTGGCTTATCCATGATCGCCTGACTGATGAGCTCATGAATCCTGAATACCCTGCCTATGAATGGGCGTTGAAGGTCAAGAAAATGCTCATTGGCAGGGGGGTGGAATTTCCACCACCATCCCCCAAAACGGTTCGGGAAAGGTGGGCTCTGGAAAACGAGTAAGAACAGTGACGGTTGCCCCAGTAAATCGGAGCGTTATCAAGACATAACTCAGATTGACCCGCTGTAAGGGCAACAAAAGCAGATTAGACCAGGGCAGGGAAGAGCCAGGAATGTTCCATCACACACTACAAGACAGTCTCGGCCGACAATATCGCTTCAGCACGGGACTGATCCCGGACACAGGCCGAGGCCCCTGGTGGGACAGCGTCATACCCTGTCGCACCTATGGCCGGCAGGTACTGCAAAATATCACCGAAGCTCCCGGTGACCCGTTCAATAGCCAGCTCCAGACCCTATGGCTCTACGTCAACCCACGCCCCTGGGCCCGGCCATCGTCAATGGAGCAGCTGATCAACGATCTGGCAGACAGCATCGGTCGTGGTCACCTGAAAGCCTGGCGGGTAGACAGCCCAAACTGGCATAACGGATCTTCCGTCGCCGCCACCCATGTCAGCGAGTCAGACGACCCACAAGTCCAGAACGGCGATGATGAGCCTGGCCAACAAGCGAGGCAGCAAAGCACAGCTAACAGCACTACCAGCACCAGCAACACCAATAGAAATGTCGCCGCAGCCACTCTGCCAATGCTTGCTGCCGCGGCCCTGGCAAAACCAACCGCAATGGACCCGGTTGACGCGCGGAAACTGCGTTATCAGGCCCGCAAAGACCTGGTTGCTGCAAACGCCGACAACCCGGACCTGCAACAGGCCAGCGAACGCCTGGCATTCAACAACGACAACATTCTGCGGGCAGAAGCGGCAGAGTATGTTTATCGTGTCGATGAGTATAACCGTGGGCATATCGATGCATTGCCCAACCCACCTGTTGGGCTTGAGCTAATTGATCCTGGTGAAATTGCAGGGTTGGAGGACGCCACTTTTATGAGTGATGAAAGTGGTTTTGGCGCTGCTCTGTTTAAATCAGAGATAAATAATGAAACGATGCTTGCTTATCGCGGTACAAATAATGGTGTTACTGGAGGTAGAGATTGGCCTACCAATATGAACCAATTTCTGGGCCGTGAAACGGAACAGTATAATCAAGCTATGGAGCTGGCACGCGTTTCCCAAAGAGACATAGGTAATGACCTGAGTCTTGTCGGTCATTCTTTAGGTGGAGGTTTGGCATCTGCAGGTGTAGCTGTTACTGGATTAAGGGGTTATACGTTTAATGCTGCGGGTTTACATCCTAACACTGCGGCGGAACAAAAAGGTCTGGCGAATGAGGAAACTGCTGAGCTCATAGAGACTCAAACAGTAGAGGGCGAATTTCTCGCTTTATTCCAAAATTATGGTGGAAAAGCACTAGGCGGTTTAATGGGTGGTGCAGCCGGCAGTTTAGTGAGCGGGGGAGTCGGAACAGCTTTGGGATCTTCGTTTGGCATGCTGTTAGCCAAAGACTTTCCATCTGCTTTAGGAAAAAACCACATGTTGCCCAGTGTTAGCGGTGGAAGTCCTATAAAGCGTCATGAGATGGCTCAAGTAGTGGCCGGTATTGAGAGCCAAAAAGGAAATGACATTAAAGCCCTCAGTGAAGCTGGAATGATATGATGAGGAATAAAATAATTAGAACTTCAGTCGTTATTATTTCTTTTATTGGTTTATTGAGTGCTTGTAATTTGTGGGGAAATAACATGAGATTAAATGATTTTTTTGACTCTGAAAGCGTTAAGTTGTTGCAAACGATTCAAAGTCATGATGAGCAGAGAGCCAAAACATTGATAAAAAAAGGCTTAACCCTAAACTTTCATGGAAATGACGGCATCACGCCATTGTTTTGGTTGATTATGCAAGATGATAAAATAGCTTTAAAGCTTGCACTTGAGCTTGGGGCAGATCCGAATTTTCCTTCTGAAGACGGTCGTCAGCCAGTCGCATCAGTTGCTGGAGGCAATGACGATGATATATTGGAGCTCTTATTGGAATATGGCGGGAATCCAAATGCTGTAAACCTTGACGGTAAGCCTGCTTTGTTTTTAGCAATTGGCCATGAACGCATGTCTCAGATAAAGTTACTAAAAAGATATGGTGCTGATATTAATATTACAGATCGTCGTAATTCTTCAGCATTGTTACATGCAGCAACACTGAATAAGTATGAAATTGCCGATTATTTTATTGAGGCTGGGGCAGATTACACAATTCGGGATGCAAGTGGTGCTGACGTGGCCTGGGAAGTATACGACAAGTTAGATAGGAATTTATTAAGCCCACAATATTCTGCTTATGACTGGGCAGTAAAGGTAAAAGAAAAATTGCAGAATCGAGGAGTTCAATTTCCTCCACCGTCTCCTCGAGAAATCCGCATTCAGGAAGGCCGCCCGAACCGCTGGGACAAGGAAGCCATGGAAAAAGAGAGACGGTTACAGCAGTAAAACGGAGCGTTACAGCAAAAGACACATTGTGTTCAGTTTCAAGGGCAAAAAATCAATCTTGACCAGGGCAGGGAAAAGCCAAGGATGTTTCCTCACACACTACAAAACATTCTCCGTGCGCAATTGCGCTTCAGCACAGGACTGGTCTTGTATAGACGGCATGTCTCCTGGGGGGACAGCGCAATTCTCTGTCGCTTCAATAGCCGGCAGATGCTGGAAAAAGTCGCCCAAGCTCCAGGCAATCCGTTCCTCAGTCAGTTACTGAGCCTCTGGCTCTTAGTTAACACACGGCCCTGGCCCAGAGCGTCGTTCATGGAACATCGCATAAGCGACCTGAATGAGAGCATTGGCCGTGGTGACCTGAAAGCCTGTCTGGAAATCAGCACTTACTGGAAGAACTGCTTCAGCAAGGACTTGCTGATAATGCTAAATATTGAATTCCCAAGCAATTCTGGAAACTAATTTATGGGAATGCATAAAAAGCTTCTTCGTTTATTAATAGTGTTTTTTATCGGGTTGCCTATAGCAGGCAATTCCTGGGGTGCGAACATGCAGATTGGCGATTATTTTTCACCGGAATACGTCAATTT
>REBR01000081.1 GCA_007692645.1 Halomonadaceae bacterium
ATAACCAGTTCAGACCCTTCATGGCCGTCCATCTGCTTGACCCAGGTCTCGCCTCTGTCACTGGAGTGCAGAATGACCCCCCCATGCCCCACTGCCCAACCTTTACTTTCACCGGGAAAATAGACCCCTGTGAGAGTGGTGCTTACGGGCACTTCAGCCTGACTCCAGCTTTCGCCGAAATCATCGGAGTAGACAATGTGGCCCCGCTCACCCACAGCCACCAGCCGCTCTCCGGCACGGGAGAGATCCAACAGCAGGGAATTCGCTGCCAGATGGGTAGTCATTGCAGGGGTGTCCAGAACATCACTCATTGCCAGGACAGGCAGACTGACAGGGGTAATTGCAGCGCATAGACAGAATGCACCTACCGTTTTAAGTGCGGACCGTTTTGCCATTCGGAATTGCCTTTTTTATCTTTATGATAGTGAAAACCGGGCCTCAAAGCGCCCGGCGTGCTAACTGCTAGCGAACTCCCCGTCGCCTTAATGACTGCGGCGAGAAGTAGCGCGAGTTGGGTATTCGGTCTTCATAGAAGACCCGGTGAGTGCCTTCCTCGGTATCCAGACCCTGCACATGATACCGCCGAGCCAGCAGGTCATGGAAGACATCCAGGGTCGACCAGACACCGGGCAACTCATAAAAATTCTTGTTCATGGCCTGACTGACACGCCAGAGTTCGCCACGGCCGTCATACTGATCTACTGACACCACCTTCCAGCTGTCTGCATCAATGTAGAACACACGCCGGGAAAAGATGTGCCGTTCCCCATCTTTCAGGTTGGCTTCTACCACATGCACATGGTGTCGCTCCCACCGCTGCAGTTCCGGATTCAGGTGTGAGGTGCCCAGAATCTCTGCATAGGCCAGGCCTTCCTGGGCAATGTCATAGTTGTTATAGGGAATATAAAACTGCTGCAACCCCCGGTATTCCCAGTCATAACGGTTTAGTGCCCCGTTAAACAGGTCTGTTTCATCAGCGGTTCGCAGGTTGTCCGAAGCCGCGATGGGCGAATCATACGCCAAATTCGGCGCTCTGCGTACCCGTCGTTGCCCGGCGTTATAGCCCCAGGCACGGCGAGGCTCTTTAACCTGGTTCATGGTTTCATGGACCAACACTGCCCCACCGGCCAACCGCGCCGGTGAGGTAGTGGAAGATAGGTAGTAAAACAGGGTGTTGTCCAGGCTATCCGCATCCAGTTCCGGATTGTAAAAATTGAAAAAGAATTCCTGGCGCGACATGGTCAGGCTGTAGTCACCACCGGTGGTGACCGCCACTTCACCGGTTCGGCGCTCACCGAAAATGCCCCGCCAGTGGGTCAGGTGGTTCCAGATGGCCTGCACCGCCTGCTCTTCATTGGTGCCATGTAAAATAGGAAATGGGGTTCCCCCAAAAGCATTTTCAAGGCCATTGCCATCATTCACCAGACGGGCATTCACTGCATTTTCACGGGTATTGGCAACTACCCAGTCTGGCAGTGCATGAGTACGCCGGCTTTGGTACACATTCAGCTTATAAGACTCCGGAAAAGTCCGCATAAGCGCCTGGGTACCATCGGTCAGGTACTCCTCAAACTCATCCATATTATTTGCGCTGATGGAGAACAGAATCTCATCATCAGGAAAAGGGTTGGGATGGAAAGTCCCGGGCCCGCCATAATTGACGTTGTCTGGCGGGCCGGACAAGCCCCCATTCCAGGCAGGTATTACGCCATCACTGGAGCCGGCCCGTGGAGAGCCAAAAGGGGTCAGCTCAGAGCCCCCAAGGCGGTTTGCCTGTTGCTGGGAAACTGCAGCAAAGGAGGAAGCGCCAACCAGGGACAAGGCCAGCGCACCCAGAAGTGGCCAAAGAAATTTGTTTGTCATGAGTCAGATGTCCTGCAAGCGGTGGTTGCAGATGGGTCCGCAACTTGGTTGTTTTTATAGCTTAGGCACATAAAGGCTAGTCGATAGGTAAAATTTTACCAGAGAACCGGCCTTTCCAGGCACGGCTTAACTTAGGTTGCTAAGGCTCCAGAACGGTCAGGCAGGCATCCACTAATCCGCAAGACTCTTACCTACTACCTCATAAACATCTTTGGAGAGTTCAGGCTTACTCGCAATAGATTCCAGCACTTCCTTCATGGCTGACTGCAAATGCGGCGCATACTGCCGCCAACGGGTCAGTGGCTGAACCAGACGAGCCGCTATAGCCGGGTTGCTGTTATCCAACCGCTGAATCTGCTGACCTAAGAAACGGTAGCCAGCCCCGTCAGGCCGGTGGAAACGTACAAGATTCTGCCCAGCGAAAACACCGACCACCGCACGGATCTTGTTGGGATTTTTCCAATCAAAGGCAGAATGCCCCAGCAGAGTCTCTACCTGCTCCAGGCTGCCTGCCTGCTCGCTACCGGTCTGGGCGGCAAACCACTGCTCCACCACCTGGGGATCATCCTGCCACTGGTCATAAAATGCTGACAACGCCTGTTCCCGGTCACTGGCAAAGTCAGAGCTCACCAGGGCCTGCAGTGCCCCCATCTGATCAGTCATATTGCTGGCCTGACTGAACTGCTTCAGGGCCAGTTCCCGGGCCTCCTCATCATTGATCACCAGCAGCCAGGCCAAGGCCGTATTACTCAGAGAGCGGGCAGCGATCTGCTCAGGCGTTACCTGATAGGGAGCTGTCTGGCGGTGACGCTGATAGCTGGCCAGCAGCTCTTCCCGCAGCCCTGTTGCCAGGGCTTTCAGCACTTGCCGCCGGGCCTGGTGAATAAGCGCCACATCCGCTTCACTGGCCAGCTCCACCAGATAAGACACCCCTGGCAGGGCCAGCATTTTTGCCACCAGGGCCTGATCAAGGCTCTCGTCGCACAGCAGCTCCCGGTAGGCATCCACCAGTCGGCTGTCCACCGTCTGCTCCCGGCCTGCCACCAGGGACTGGATAATATCCACCGCCAGGCGCTGACCCGCATCCCAGCGGTTAAAACCATCGCTGTCGTTGCGCATCAGAAACAGCAACTGTTCCCGGGTCCAGGGGTAATGCACCTTTACCGGGGCGGAAAAGCCCCGCAACAGAGAAGGCACCGGACGCTCACTAAGTCCCTCAAAGGTAAAGCTGTGGCTGGCTTCCGTCAGCTCCAGTACCGGGCTGGCCTCACCGCTGCCCCCCACCACGATATCCTGCCCATCACTGCCCAGCAGGCCCAGGCGGAAAGGAATGTGCAATGGCTGCTTATGGGGCTGGCCCGGGGTGGGAGGGGTGCTCTGGGTAATATCCAGCCGGTAGCTGCCGTTATCGTAATGGTCGGTAACGGTGAGCACCGGAGTGCCTGCCTGTTCATACCAGCGCCGGAACAGGGTCAGGTCCCGGCCACTGGCGGCTTCCATGGCCTGCACGAAATCGTCTGTGGTGACGGCCTCACCGTCATGGCGCTCAAAGTACAGGTCGGAGCCGGCGCGGAAATCCTCGTCACCCAGCAGGGTATTGATCATGCGCACCACTTCAGCCCCTTTCTCGTAAATGGTCAGGGTGTAGAAGTTGCCGATTTCGATATAGGAGTCCGGCCGCACCGGGTGAGCCATGGGCCCCCCATCCTCGGCAAACTGGGCAGTACGCAGCATGTTCACGTGGTCAATGCGCTGCACTGTGGCTGAACCGATGGCGGCGGAATACTGATTGTCCCGGTAAACCGTAAAGCCTTCTTTCAGGCTGAGCTGGAACCAGTCACGGCAGGTGACCCGGTTACCGGACCAGTTGTGGAAATATTCGTGGGCAACAATGCTCTCAATACGCTCAAAGGCGCTGTCAGTTGCCGTGTCTTCGCTGGCCAGCACACAGGAGGAATTGAAAATGTTCAGGCCCTTGTTTTCCATGGCCCCCATATTGAAATCATCCACCGCCACGATCATGAAAATATCCAGATCGTACTCACGGCCATAGGCCTGCTCGTCCCAGGCCATGGACCGTTTGAGGGATGCCATGGCGTGGTCACATTTTTCCCGGTTACGGGCTTCCACATAGATGGCCAGATCCACTTCCCTGCCGGAAACCGTGGTGAAGCTGTCCCGAATATCCACCAGATCCCCCGCCACCATGGCAAACAGGTATGCAGGCTTGGGAAAGGGGTCTTCCCAGGTCACCTGGTGGCGCCCCTCGGGCAACTCGCCCCGGTCTACCGGGTTACCGTTGGAAAGCAGCACCGGATAGGTTGTGGCATCCGCCTCGATGCGGGTGCGGTAACGGGACATGACATCGGGGCGGTCAAGGAAATAGGTAATGCGCCGAAAGCCTTCGGCTTCACATTGGGTACAGAACATGCCCGAGGACTGGTATAGGCCTTCCAGGCGGGTGTTTTCCTGGGGCTTGATCCAGGTCACCAGGGTCAATGTGAACTGCTCCGGCACCCGGGGAATGCGCAACTCACCGGGGGTTTCTTCAAATTCTTTGATGGTTTCACCGTCCAGAGTGGCAAACTCCAGAGTCAGCTCCTCCCCATGGAGCACCAGATCGGCGTGATGCTCCGCATCCGGGTTGCGCCGAATTGCCATCACTGAATGCACCCGGGCCCCGTCTTCAAATAACTGAAAACACAGGTCTACCTGATCGATCAAAAAGCCAGGCTTGCGGTATTGCTGCAGGTAAATGGTCTGGGGCTGAGAGGTTTTCATTGGGAGCTCCCGGAGGGCGCGCTGTCCAGGGACAGTCGCACCTGATAGGCGGTGAATTTGCGCAGGTTAATAACGCCGGTATCCAACATCAGGTACTGGCCTTTGATACCCAGCAGTTTACCCTGAATTGACGGGGTTTTATCCAGATTATGGGAGGTGATTTTTTTCGGGAATTCCGTGACCGGATAGCTGAATGTCACTGGTTCTTGCTGTAGTGCCAACACCGAGTCATCACCGAAGCGACGGTGCATATCCGCCACGATATCTGCAGCCTGAGCGGTCAGGGTCTGGCGGGCTTCGTTCAGGTTAAGCTCCTGGGTCTCACCTTTGAGCATGGTGCGCCAGTTGGTGCGGTCTGATACATGCTGGCGCAGGTCATTTTCGATCAGCCCGGCAATGCGCCGGCTGCTCACTTCAAACAGAGGGATGGCGGCAATGGCCCCCTGGTCCATCCAGCGCACCGGCACCTGGGTGCGGCGGGTAATGCCCACTTTCAGGCCGGAGGAGTTGGCCAGATAGACCCAGTGGGGGCGCAGGCAATGGGTTTCACCCCACTCCGGCTCCCGGCAGGTGCCCAGATGGTAATGGCATTTTTCCGGACTCATTATGCAGGTATCGCAGGCAGCAAGCTTTTTAAAACAGGGGTAACAGTGGCCCTGGCTGAAACTCTTACTGGTTTTACGGCCACAGTGACGACAGTGAATGCTGCCCAGGTGTTCCAGTTGCAGGTGGCGGCCGATCAGGGCATTGGCACCAATAATCTGGTCGCCAACACGAAAGTGGTACTGCACCCCATCCTCTTCACTGGTGACCTGCATTTTTTCCAGGGGGCCCTCAGCCAAAGAGTTCATTGCGCTCAGGGGAGCGCCCTGATCCAGTAAATCAGTCATAGGTAGGCTCAGTTAAGAATGCGGATGGGGTCACTGCCGTCTTTGGAGCCGCCTTTTTTGCGGCTACGGTCGATATAACCGGTGCGCTCTTCTGGGGCGACTTCGTGTTTGGTTTCATAAAAAATCACTGCTTCCAGGCAAATATCCCGCTGCTCCCGGGTAAGCGCCCGGCCATCCGGCCACTTGCCCAGTTCCACTGCCCGCTTAAGGCTGCGATACACTTCCGGATTCAGCTTTTGTACCAGCTCTTCATAGGTCATAACAGTCTCTCCTGCCCGCTTGCGGGCTGTTCACTTTTACTGTTGCCGTAACTGTGAGGAAACCAGAGCCCCGTATATCAGGCCGGCAATCAGCCCCCCAAGGTGGGCGGCATTGGCCATATTGGCCCCCAGCAACACCTGGGTCAGGGGGGTAAAACCAATCAGCAGCCAAACAATGGCTACGGTCATCAGCGCCGGGGGGAACTGGAAGCGGGGACGGAACTGATTGCTGATCCAGGCATACCCCAGTACCGCGTAAACCACCCCAGACAGGCCGCCAAACAGCGGCCCGGAAATCAGAAACTGACTGCCGTTGGCCAGCAGGGAGCTGAGCAGGAACACGCCGATGGCATGGCCGCGACCATCAATCACCTCAATCTGACTGCCCAGGTACCAGAGCATCACGGCGTTAAACACCAGATGCATCAGGCTGAAGTGCAGAATATCCGGGGTAAGCAGCCGCCAGATCTGGCCGCTGGCCAGTGTGCCGGTGAGGGCCTCGATACGCTGATCCAGGGAACCGGTGGGATACTCAAACGGGTTCACAAAAGTGAGCATGGCCACCATTTCGTCCCGCATGCCAAAACCGGTGAGCCAGGCCACCAGCGCTGCCAGCAGAATCAGCCCCAGGGTAAGGGGGGCCTGCCGGGGGGATGCCTGCCACTGACCACTGGGCCGGCGACGCCGGGGGGGCCCAGGGGAACTACCGGCACCCTCGGCGTAATTGTCCGGGTCGTCCAGGTAATGCTCCAGTGCCTTGAACACCGGCTGATGCAGCATTTCGTTCTCGATCATCAGTACCTGATGGCCGTCTTCATGGCGAATTTCATGAACCACTTCCTGCTGCTCCAGCCACAGGCTGAAACGGGTCATGGAGACCGTCTGGGGGACCGCTGCCACTCGAATCATTTAATTCCTCACCCTTTGTATCCTTTACGCCCGGGGGCTGACGTCGGTCCGGTCCACATTGACCCAGACAAAGTTTTCCTGGCGCAGTTGCTGTTCCCCGGACCAGCGGTAAGCCACCAGCTTGCCGTATTTGACGGCACTGTAATCGAGACAGGCCACGTTGGGCGTAATCGGTTCCGGTTTTCCCGTCATCCAATAATGCCCCACAAAAACTGGCGGCTCGCCACGGCCATAACTGAGCAACTCCCCCCTGGCGGCTTCCGGCAAGGGCCGGGTAGCAATGTCTTTTGGCAGAGGGTCAGGCTGGAAGACGATATCCCCATAAGTCTCGGGGTTGCTGGCCCAGAACTTGGTACGGAAAAACCGTCGGGTAAAGCCGTCTTTACTGGTAATGGCCAACCCATCCGGCAGCTTCATATCGGTTCCCCGCAACAAATGATCCGTCACCTTGCCGGCAAAAGACTCGTCGGCCATGGACGCATGGAGAAAGTCCTCATTCATGCAGCCGTCAGGAAACTTGTCACGAAACTGACGGATCAGCTTATGGTTCCAGCAGGCATGCACAACCCGGAAACCATCCATCTCCAGAAACAGCGGCAGGGTATAGAACCACTGCAAAAAGTCCTGCCATTCCAGGTCATGATGCTCGAACTCCGCCAAGGTCTCGCGGATCTGGCGTTGGTTGCGCTCAGTGTGGGCCCGAACATGGCTTTGAGTGCTGCCGGGGCGGGAGCGGGTGCAATAAGCCAGGGCATTGTATTCATGATTACCCATCACAATCAGGGCGGAGCCGTGCTCCACCATATCCCGCACCAGGTGCAAGGACTGACGAATGCGCGGGCCCCGATCAATGATATCCCCCAAAAACACCACCTGGCGGCTGGGGTGTTGCCAGATGCCCTGGCGTTTGCGGTAGCCCATCTGATGCAGCAGTATCTCCAGGGTCTGGGCACAACCGTGTATATCACCAATCAGATCGTAAGCGGGTTGACCCGCATTAAGCTCTGGCATGATTTAGCTCGCAGATATGTTGCTGGCCCAGCCGAGCTTTTCCCGGCAGGTCGCATAAAAATTGTGATCCGTTGGATGAATCAGGCGCAATTTAAACGGCTTCTTGACGATAGTAATGGTGTCCCCCGGGGCACAGGCAATGTCGTACTGGCCATCACAGCTGATCTGGGGATAAGTATTGTTGCCCTCACCAATAATCAGCTTGATCTCGCTATTGCCGTCCACCACGATGGGCCGGCTGCTCAGGGTGTGGGGGAACATGGGCACCAGTACCATGGCATCCAGCTTGGGATGCATGATGGGACCACCTGCAGACAGGGAGTACGCAGTAGAACCCGTTGGGGTCGCGACGATCAGCCCGTCTGAACGCTGACTGTAAACGAACTGGCCTTCGATATAGAGGTCGAAACCGATCATGCGAGTAGAACGGCCGGGATGCAGCACTATGTCGTTAAGTGCCGTGCCAAAACCGATGGGGTTGCCATCCCTTTTCACATGGGCATCCAGCAGAAAGCGCCGCTCCTGCACATACTCCCCTTTCAGTACCTGGGCCAGGCGCGCTTCCAGTTCATGGGGAGAAATGTCCGTGAGAAACCCCAGTTGACCCCGGTTCACACCCAGCAACGGCACATTGGATTTGGCCAGTTCCCGGGCTGCTCCCAACAAGCTGCCGTCACCCCCCACCACAATCACCAGATCGGCAATCTCGCCAATCAGTTTCTTGCTGGCCACCTGCAGGCCGTGGCCAGGCAACATGGTGGCGGTATCTTCCTCGAGAATGACCTGGTAATTCTCGCGGGTCAGGTAATTACGCAGAATACGCAGCGTCTCCACCACTTTGACGCTGCCCATGCGGCCAATGACTCCGATATTTCTGAATGACTCCATGGGGGCTTCTTATGCTGGTGAATGAACAGATGCACCAAATTGCCTGGGGCTCAATGGTGTTATCAAGGTGTCTATACTAGCGGATTACGAAGCCAAGCGAAAAAAACAGACCAGTTCAGGGGCCTAGCCACCATGCAGGCCTGCTCATGGGAGGGGGTTTGCGGGTCAAGCTTGCCTGGCCAAAAGGGTTTCCTGATGCTTTTCACAGCGGTCATCGCGACCGCTACGAAATTCCGCCGGAGCGCTGGTACGCATTAGCGGTTCCCCACAGCCGCCCCCATGCTGGCAACGGGGGGACTCATAGTGCACCAACCACTCCCGGTACTGAGCCTCCGTTACATTGCAGCGCTCCGCCACATAACGCTCCGGGGACAGGAAATAACGGTCGATATCGCTGTATGGCAACGTCATGTGTCCGGCCCCGGGGCTGTAGGCCACTACAAACACATCACCATCCCGCACACGGGCCAGCAAACTGTCTTCCGTGGGCTCCAGGGCCAGCAACTGATCCCGCTCACTGCGCACTTCCTGTAACCCGGTCTGGGCCTTCTCCAGCTCCTGTTCCCGGCGAGCCAGCTGCTCCTGCAACAGCACATTCTCTGCCAGCAGGGAGTCTTTATTGGCGCCCTGGCTCAGGCTCTCTGACAGCTGCTGTTGCAGTACCTGAAGCTCTTCTTTGCTACGCACCAGCTTCTGCTCGAGCTGCTCATTTACCATCAGCGCTCGCTCCGCCTGCTGCGCTTGCTCCTGAATCTGCAGGCGTAACTCCTGGATTTCCAGGCGCTGCTCATGGCGCAACAGTTTCGTCTGTTCCCGGTACTGGCCCTTCAGGGTACGAATGCGCAACCGCTGAGCCCGTAGCAGGCTGGCCAGCTTCTGCCGGTGCTGCTCCCGCTCTTCAGTGGTGGAGCCCGGTGCTCCCATTGCAGGACTGGATGGGGAAGACTCCGGATTAACAACAATTGCCGCTTCCGGGGGCTTAACCGGGGTTTCTGCCGTTAACCGCAGGGTATTATTCGCCACGGCTTTCTGCACAATCTGAAAGTCGTTGCTGCCGGGGGTCATGATAGGGTCCCAGAGCAATGATTTGCACTCGGGGCGGGGGGTCTGGCTGCGGCACACCAGCTGGATGGGGCCGTTACCAAGATCCGGACCCCGTCTGCCCTCCATGGCCAGGGCTTCAACCGGTAGATTCCAACCGCTGTCAGCCCTGCCCTCTTCGTCAAAATACAGGCTGAAAAAGACCAGTGAACGGATCACCAGGGTTTTTTCCATCAGCACCAGTACCGCTTTAACATCCTGATCGGCCAAATCAGAAAGCCCCAGGTAGCCATCCAGAAGGGATTCAAACTCTGACAACCGCATCTGCCTTGCCACACGGCCATTTTCCATAAAGAAAATAGCCGTGTGATAAGCGCTTAAATCCACTGCCTGCATAGCCGCCTCATGTACTTAACCGTAAACCCGCTTTTGCTAAATACAGTTTAAGCCATAAATGGCGATGTTGCCGTGGCGGCTTTGTAAACAGCTAGGCGGTGGCGTTATTCAGAATCCCGCTGCCAGGCGGCTGCCCTGGTCTATAGCCCGCTTGGCATCCAGCTCCGCTGCCACATCAGCACCACCGATCAGGCGCACCCTGGTCCCTGCCGCTTCCAGCTCTGTCTGCAGCTCCCGCAGGGGGTCCTGACCGGTACAGAGAATAATGGTGTCTACTGCCAGCACCCGCTCTTCGTTGTTAACGCTGATGTGCAGCCCCTCATCATCAATGCGCTGGTAAGTGACACCGGGCACCATTTGCACGTGGCGCATTTTCAGTGAGGTACGATGAATCCAGCCTGTGGTTTTACCCAGCCCCTTACCCACTTTGGAACTCTTGCGCTGCAATAAGGTCACTTCCCGCGCCGAAGGCGCTGGCTGTGCCGTCATGCCCTTAATGCCCCCCCGGTGTGTTACATCCAGATCGACGCCCCACTCCTTCATGAAATGATCGGTGTCCAGAGCCGCTGAAGGCCCCTGATGGGTAATGTATTCCGCCACATCAAAACCGATACCACCGGCACCCAGTATGGCCACTCTCTTACCCACTGGCTTGAGACCCCGCAGGGCGTCGATGTAACCAATAACACTGGGGTGGTCCACGCCGGGGATCTCCGGCAGCCGGGGTTTCACGCCGGTGGCCAGCACAACCTCGTCGTAGCCGGCAGCAGCAAGTTCACTGGCGTCGACCCGTTTGCCCAGCTTCAGATTAACCCCGTGCTTCACAATCATGCGCTGGTAGTAACGCAGGGTTTCATTGAACTCTTCCTTCCCGGGAATCAACTTGGCCATGTTGAACTGGCCACCGATCTCCCTGGCGGCGTCGAACAGATCCACCTGGTGACCACGCTCCGCAGCCACCGTGGCACAGGCCAGCCCCGCGGGACCCGCACCCACCACGGCAATACGCCGTGGTTTATCAGTGGGCAGGTAGTTCAGTTCAGTTTCATGGCAGGCCCGGGGGTTAACCAGGCAGGAGGTGAGCTTCATCTGGAAGGTATGGTCCAGACAGGCCTGGTTACAGCCGATACAGGTGTTGATCTCATCGGCCCGGTCATCCATGGCCTTCAGGATCAGGTCACCGTCCGCCAGGAAAGGCCTGGCCATGGACACCATGTCCGCATCACCCCGGGCCAGCACCTCTTCCGCGGTGTGGGGCATATTGATGCGGTTGGTGGTGACCAGGGGAATGGACACTTCTTTGCGCATGCGGGCAGTAACACGGGTAAAGGCGCCACGAGGCACCATGGTGGCAATGGTGGGAACCCGGGCCTCATGCCAACCAATGCCGGTATTGATAATGGTGGCACCGGCTTTTTCAATAGCCTTGCCTAACTGCACCACTTCTTCCCAGGTGCTGCCGTCCTCGATCAGGTCGAGCATGGAGAGGCGATAGATAATAATAAAGTTGGCCCCAACCCGCTCACGCACACGGCGCACAATTTCAATGGGCAGGCGAATGCGGTTTTCATAACTGCCACCCCAGCTATCGGTGCGCTTATTCACGTGGGATACAATGAACTGGTTGATAAAATAGCCTTCTGAACCCATGACCTCGACGCCGTCGTAACCGGCTTCCTGGGCCAGGGCGGCACAGCGCACATAGTCGTCAATCTGGCCGACAACCTCCGTCTCCGTCAGCTCCCTGGGGGTGAACGGGTTAATGGGAGCCTGTACCGGCGAAGGTCCAACCAATTCCGGGGTGTAGGCGTAGCGCCCGGCATGGAGGATCTGCATACAGATGCTGCCACCTTCACGGTGCACTGCATCCGTCACCACCTTATGCTCCGCCGCCTCATCAGAGGTGGTGAGCTTGGCGGCCCCTTTCATCACGGCACCCTCTTCGTTAGGGGCAATGCCACCGGTTACAATCAGGCCGACACTTTTTGCCCGCTCCGCGTAGAAGGCCGCCATCTTCTCGAAGCCGTTGCGGGTTTCTTCCAGTCCGGTATGCATGGAGCCCATCAGAGCCCGGTTGCGCAGGGTGGTAAACCCCAGATCCAGCGGTGCCAGTAAATGCGGGTAGCGGGCCAGGCCCGGAGCTTGTGCAGTCATGATGGTCGTCCTAGGTGCAAAGAAGTATGGCGGTGCAATCCCTGACAGGGGCCAGGGGCACAGAAGGCGCCGTAAAGCGACGCGGTACTGACATAAAGTAGTCAAGGTGGTTGCAGCAAACAATATCCTGAAATAACATTTCACTATCTTCAGATAGGTTTGTTATGTCCAGACCCGGAAAACTCCCTGCCGGACGAAGCAACCGGCTGGGGGACATCGATGTTATCTATGTAACGGTGATGGCCCGGGCACTCATTAGTGCCGGCCATGACCCGGGCCCCCTGTTGCAACGTTACCGGTTGCCCCCACAACTGTTATCAACCCCTGGAGCACGCCTTAGCATTCCCCGTTTTATGCGCCTGGGTCATGAGGCGATTACCCTCACCGGCAACCCGGCTTTCGGGCTCACCTTCGGTGCCCATACCCGCTTCACTGACATGGGCCTGGCGGGGCTGGCGGCCCTGTGTGCCCCGACCCTGGGTGATGCTCTGGTGACCCTGATCCGTTTTGAGCGACTGACCAGTTACAACAGCCGTGGCCAGTCCGGTTATCATTGGAACAACCAGGGTGACCTGGAAGCCCGCTTTTACTCCATCAGCCCCTATAACCGCTATAACGCCTTTGTGGTGGACGCCATTCTGGCAGGCTGGCTGGCCTTTCTGCGCCAGCTGGGCAATCTGCAGGAGCCCTCACTTTTACAGCAGGTACGCATCGAATACCCGCAACCGCTCCATGGCTCTCTGTTTGAGACGCACTTTTCTTGCCCGGTGCAGTTTGCCGCCCGGGACAACACTCTGGTGTTACTGGGTGATATTGCCACCAGCCCCAACCCTTTGGCACAGCCCGCTGCTTACCGGGACCTGTACCAGCGCTGTGAGCGGGAGAAAAAGGCCATGGAGGCAGGCTGGAGTGTGGTGGAGCGGGTGCGGGATGAACTGACCCCGCGATTACGGGGGCAAGCAGCCACCATGGCCCAGGTGGCTGCTGCCCTGGGCACCACTTCATGGGGGTTGCGGCGGGAGTTGGCCACACAGGGTTTTACCTACCGGCAACTGGTGGACCGGGTCAGAAGTGAACTGGCACTGGATTATGTGCGGGAAACGACGTTGTCATTTGCCGAAATTGGTTATCTGCTGGGATTTGCCAACGCAACCGGGTTCTACCGGGCGTTCCGGCGCTGGAGCGGGACCAACCCCGGGGCAGTCCGGACTGTGGCACGGGCAGAAAAGCCCTGACCGGATCAAGTCAGGCCGGGCTGCCAGGGAAGCAGCTTACATCTCGACGCCATCATCAGCGTCTGCGTCTTCGTCATACCACTGTGATTGCTCCAACAACTCCCTTTCCAGCAACCCCTGCTCCAGTAACTCTTCTTCATAGTCAGACATGGCAAAGCCCTCCTGAAAGTCATTACGACAATCAGAGTAACCCTCTCGGATGACATTTCAGTGACACAGGACACAACCTGTATACAGGCAGACACAAGGAGTTTTGGCCGGTTATTATTCCCGTTACCTTGGGGGTATACCGCACATGGGAGAAAGGGTATGACCCAGGAAATTGCCAATCTACAGCAGTTGCTTCGCCGCATGGAAACCGCCGCCAGAGTCCATGAACGCCTGACCCTGGGTCAGGTCATGCAGGAGGTGGGCACCCGCTCTTTTGGACCACTGCTGCTTCTGGGAGGCGTTATTGTCCTCTCCCCTCTCAGCGGCATCCCAACCGTGCCCACGGTGATGGCCATTTATGTGGTGATTATTGCCGGCCAGATGTTTTACCCCCATGACCACTTCTGGCTGCCCCAGTGGATAAAGGGCCGCACCCTGCCCCGCAACCAGGTGCAACAGGGACTGAAATGGCTTTTGCCCATGGCCCGGGGGATTGACCAGCTCCTGCGACCCCGATTGGCCTGGCTGGTAAGCGGTGCCAGCCAGTATCTGATCGGTGCGCTCTGTCTGTTCATTGCGTTGTTGATGCCATCCATGGAGCTGGTGCCCTTTTCCTCCATTGGTGCTGGAGCAGCTCTGACGGCATTCGGGTTGGCACTGATTTCAAAGGACGGGGTACTGGCACTGATGGCTTATGGCGTTACCGCTCTCACGGTCACCATTTTGATACGAACACTGCTTTAGGGGCTGGAATACCCGGAGGTGCGAAGAACAAAAAAGGGGAGTTGGCGGAGCGGACGGGACTCGAACCCGCGACCCCCGGCGTGACAGGCCGGTATTCTAACCAACTGAACTACCGCTCCACAATGCCGGCAAGAACCGGCAGCAACGGGGCGGCATTATAAGCATCCCCCATCGCAAGTCAATGCATCAGCGGCAAGTTAACTCATTTCCAGCAACACGCCATCGGTCATGGCACCACGGCGGTACTCAATGGGGGTCATACCCGACCAGCGTTTAAAGGCCCGGTAGAAGGTACTGGGCTCAGAGAAACCGGTAAGATAGACAATCTCATCAATGGACTCATTGGTGGAGGCCAGCAACTGCCGCGCTAACCGATAACGGAAATCCGAGAGCACCTGATTGAAGGAGGTCTCTGCCTCTGCAAGACGGGTACGCAGGGTGCGGGGCTTGATATCCAGCCGGGCAGCGACGGCATCAAGGGTCACTTCCCCGGAGTCCAGCAACTCCGCCACAATCCGCTCCACCTGGCCGACAATGTCTTTCTTCTCCAGGCGTGCCACCTGCTCGCTGGCGAACTGTTCGTGCAGTGCCAGCAGACCTGGCTCTGCGTGGGGAGAAGGACAATCCAGTACACTGGCGGGGAAATACAGGCGGTTTTCCGGCTGATTAAAATGTACCGGGCATTTCAGCACCCGCTCCACCTCATCGAGGCCCCGGGTACGCCCATGCTCGAAATCAATCCGGGAGGGATGAAACTGTCCGTCGGTGACAGAGCGGAAGAACGTCATCATGCCCTGGACAAAGGCTTCGGAAAAATGCCCCAGTTGGCGCACTTCGTCCGCTGCTGTGTTGAGCACCAGGTAACATTCATCCTCTTCCTGAACGAAATCCGACTTGGCTGCATCACTCAGCAGGCGCTGGTAATTCAGGGAGCGGCGCAGTCCCTCACCGAAGTTCGGGCTACTCAGAAACAGGTATTCCAGCACCTGGCCTTTATAAACCGGTAATTTTTGCCCCAGATGCAGACCAATATCCGGGTCTGAGGTCATCTCTTCCAGGGTTTGCCAGAAAAACACCTGGGCATGGTGCGGGGTACGCAACTGATCGCTGTTTATGTAGCTTTCGTCGATGCCAAGGCGCTTGAACAGGGACTCGATATCCATGCCTTCAGCTTTCATCGCCTCATAAATCAAACGGAGCATCACTCCTGCGTCTCGTAGTTCCTGCATGCTGTTCTGGTCCACCTCTTGGTTATCACGTCCATGTCTTTGGTAACGGTTGGCCACAATGCCATTACTTACACAGATTCGGGTCAATGTCACCAGCCCCTGCTATTTGCAAGACTGAACTTCGCGAACAATGTCGCGAACTATTCTGGAAGTTGGGCTGCCTCTCCCTGAGGCAGCCTACCAACAGGCATTTTTGCTGGACAGGTAACTTGTCCAGCATACAGACTGCTTCCTGCCTGGAATGTCATTATCTTGTGGCGTCCCTGTCGTTTGTTGCTTTGCAACCAACACCCAGCATCTTCATGACACCGTAGGTTTGTGATCACCCTCAAATGGAGCATAGCAGGCATTATGAGTAAAACCCTTATTTATCAGAATAAAGCCCCAGCATTATTGCCCATGTATGCCAAGGCGATTATCCCAAAAGGCGCCACTGCAGGCAAAAAACGTGATGGAATTCACATCCCTAACCTTACAATCACCTTAACTGGCGTCACCACAGATTCCCAGCGATTGAAAGATTACCGCAAAGTCTGCGGCTTCCCTGCCAGTGCCCGACTGCCCATTACCTGGCCCCACATTGAGGCGTTCCCCCTGCATATCCGCCTGATGAGCGACCGCTCGTTCCCGCTACCCTTGCTGGGTATGGTGCATCTGCGCAACAGCATCACCCAGCATCGCCCCATTAATGAGGGTGAGTGCCTGGACTTCGAGTGCAGTCTGGAAAATCAGGTCGACAGTGACCGGGGTATTGAATTTGACGTGGTAACCCGGGCCAGCACCGGTGGTCGCGAAGTCTGGCAGGAAACCAGCACCATACTGTATCGCCAACCCAGTTCCAGCAGCAGCGGTCAGAAAGGCCCCAAAGCACCACCTGAGCCGTTCCCCCATGAGACCGGGATTGTTGTGGGGGAAGATACCGGGCGCCGCTATGGTAAAGCCTCAGGGGACCTTAACCCGATCCACCTGTATGCCCTGAGCGCTAAAGCCTTTGGTTTCCCCCGGGCTATCATTCATGGCATGTGGAGCAAAGCCCGGGCTATCGCCCTGCTGGCAGAAGAGGCGGATCTTAACAGCGGCCCGGTACGGGTGGACTGTACCTTTAAAACTCCCCTGTTCCTGCCGGGAACTGCCACCCTCTCCTGGGACAAGCAGGACCGGGTGTGGCCTTTCAAGCTGCTCAATGCCAAAGGCACCGCGCCTCACCTTGAAGGGGCCATTCACTGGCTGTAATCAGGCCTGTGGCAGTGTAAACCAGAAGCAGCTGATGCCCGAGGCTTCCCGCTGATAACCAATGTCCCCACCCTGGGCTTGCACCAGGGTTCGGCACAGGGCCAGGCCGATTCCCATGCCCTCAGATTTGGTGGTAAAAAAGGGATGGAACAGACGCTCCTGAGCGTCTGCTGACAGCCCATGGCCATGGTCACGCACAGTTATCCGTAACATCTGCTCCTGCACCTCTGCGCTCACCTGCACCGGCTCAGTGGCCCCTGCCAGATGGGACGCTTCCAGGGCGTTGCGAATCAGATTCAACAGCACCTGTTGTACCTGAACCGAATCGGCCATGGCCGCAGGCAGTGGCATGAGGGGCACCAGCTCCAGTGGCACGCCGTTGCTGCGGGCATCCACTTCAGCGAATTCCAGACACTCCGCCAATAACGGTGCCAGTGCGATGCGCTCGCGCCCGGCAGCCGGTTTTTGTACAAAACCGCGGATATGGCTGATCACTTCACTGGCACGGTGAGCCTGTGCCGCGATTTTCGGCAGTACTTCCTGTAGCTGATCCCGGTTGGGCTGAGGCTTTTCCAATAACCGCCTGGCCAGGCTGACATAATTGGTAATGGCCGTCAGGGGCTGGTTCACTTCATGGGCAAAGCCCGCCGCCATTTCCCCCATAGTGGACAGGCGCGAAGCCTGGGCCAGCTGTTCCCGCTGCTCAGTGACCGTGCGCCGGGCCTGCTCCAGAGCTCCCTGACTGGCCAGCTCTTCAGAAATATCCCGGAACACCACCACACTGCCCTGCAACTGCCCCGACTCGTACCGTGGTGAGGCCCGGTATTCTGCCGGAAAACTGCTGCCATCAATACGCCGCATGGACACCTGACGGCGCCATACCGGTTCGCCATTTTCCCCCAACCCCAACTGGGACAGCCCCGGTGAGTCGTCCCCGGCGGTGAAATGCAGGCTGCAAATATCCCGGCCAATCAGTCGGTCCGGGTGCTCCCCCACCATATTACCTGCGGCGGTATTGGCGAAACTGATATTCCCCTGGGCGTCCAACCCATAAATCCCTTCAGAAATGGCATCCAGGATGCGGGCCTGGTCACCTTCCAGCTCCCGGTTACGGGCTTCCAGAGAGCGCTCCAGCTGGGTGATACGCACATGGGTCTCCACCCGGGCAATCACTTCCTGGGGCTGAAACGGTTTGGCAATATAGTCGGCGCCCCCCAGCTGAAAGCCACGGACCTTGGCCTCCAGATCGTCCAGGGCAGAGAGGAAAATAACCGCGCTGTTGGCGGTGGCAGGGTCCTGCTTGAGTTGTTCGCAAACGGTGAATCCGTCCATGCCCGGCATCATGATATCCAGCAGCACCACTTCCGGGCGATGCCGGCGCACCAACTGCAGGGCTTTCTCACCGTCATTGGCAATCAGCAGATAATGACCACGATCCCGCAGGGTTTCATAAAGCACTTTAAGATTCTGGGGATTATCGTCCACCAGTAGAATACGGGCCTTGTCCACAGTCACCCCTGCACCGACATCACCATTCGCACCAGATGCGCCAGTGAATGGGTGCCCATCTTGTGCATGACCCGGGAGCGGTGAATTTCCACCGTGCGCTGGCTGATTTCCAGTTCAATGGCGATGACTTTGTTGGCCTGGCCGGCAATCATGCGGCGCATGATTTCCTTTTCCCGGGGAGTCAGGGTGGTCAGGCGTTCACGGATGCCCTGGTGTTGTTCCAGTGCTTCCCGCTGCTCGGCATCAATGGCCAGGGCCTGGTGGATTTTATCCAGCAGGGCATCTTCCCGGTAGGGCTTCTGGATAAAGTCCACCGCACCGTGACGCATGGCCTCCACCGCCAGGGGTACGTCCCCGTGACCGGTGACAAATATAATCGGCAGCAGGGAATTGCGGGCTTTCAGGGCTTTCTGTAGGGCCATGCCGTCCATGCCTGGCATGCGGATGTCCAGCACAATGCAGCCGGCACTGGCCGGTGTCCATTGATTGAGAAACTCCGTTGCCAACGCAAAGGTTGCCACCGGCAACCCCTCGGAGCCAAGCAGCATGGCCAGGGAATCCCGAACCGCCTCATCGTCTTCCACAACATGGACTGTGGCCTGGGGTTGCGTCATGGCATTCTCTCGCTCTTACTCAGATTAGCGCTTAGCGCCCGGGGTATAGCCATCTTTAAGGGGGGGCGCCACGGTCACCGGATCCAGGCGCTCACCAAACCAGTTCATGCGCCAGTCCAGGTGGGGGCCGGTGGCTCTGCCGGTCATACCCACTTCCGCCACAACATCCCCCTGGCGCACTTCGGTCCCCTCCTCTACCAATAACTTGCTCAGGTGCATCATGGTGGAGGAAATCCCGTAACCATGATCGATCAATAGTGTACCACCAGAGAAGTACAGGTCAGGGGCGGCCAGTGTAACCAGGCCATCTGCCGGGGCTTTCACCGGGGTTCCTTCCGGGGCGGCCACATCCACGCCGTAATGGGGCTGACGGGGCTCACCGTTGTAATACCGCTGGCTCCCGTAAACACCACTGATGCGCCCTTCAACAGGCCAGATGTAGTTGCCCAGGAAAGCCTCCCGGTCACTGTCCACTTCCCGGGCGCGACGGACTTTGGACGCCTCATCGCGAATGCGCTTATAGAACGACTCGCTCGGGGTCACCGTAGACTGAGGAACCCCCTC
>REBR01000069.1 GCA_007692645.1 Halomonadaceae bacterium
GGCATCCAGCATGTGGACCTGGTGGTACAGGCTCTGAGCGAACCCACCGCACTGAATGGCATGACCATCGTGGTGTTTCACGATTCCCCGGCCAAAACCCAGCGTCAACGCTTAAAGCCACTGGCGGAACCTGGCACCGACCATGCCGAGGAAATCCAGCGCTATCAGCAGGCCATCGAACAACTGAGCGAAGAGGCCACTCACTCCCGGGAAGAACTTCAGGCCTCCAATGAGGAACTGCAATCCACCAATGAAGAGCTGCAGTCCGCCAACGAAGAGCTGACCTCCTCCAAAGAAGAAATGCAGTCCATGAATGAAGAGCTGCAGACCATCAATAGCGAACTGCAGACCAAACTGGACGACCTGGCTCTGGCACAGAGCGATATGCAGAACGTGCTCAACAGCATTGAGATTGCCATTCTGTTTATGGACCAGGACCTGAATGTCCGCCGTTACACCGAGCGGGCCACCGCTTTGATCAGTCTGCGGGACAGTGATGTGGGGCGGCCCCTCAGGGAACTGGCAACCTCATTGCAGTACCCGGAACTGGAAGAAGATGCCCGCAAAACCCTCGCAACCCTGGTCATCAGCGAAAAGCAGATTACCACCAGCGAGAACCGCTGGTTTTCCATCCGCATCATCCCTTACCGCCGCCTGGACAATGTGATCGACGGGGTCGTTATGACCATGGTGGACATCACCGAGACCAAAGCCCTGGAATCCAGCCTGCGCAAGGCCAATACTTGACAGGGTGCGCTTGTACCGGTTGCCTGAACCACTCATTGGTATGCTTGCGAGAACAGTAATAGCACAGGGACCACTGGAACAATGGCACAGCCAGGGAACAGGCCGACCTCGGGGCAGAACCCCCAGACCCGCAATCCGTACTTCGATGCCCTGCGTGCCGGGGCGCTGCTGGTGGTGGTTCTGGGTCACTGGGTCGCCACCCTGCCGAGATTCGGCCCTGGTGACACCTTAGAGACCGAACACCTGCTCCAGCTCTGGGCTCCCGCGGCGTTTTTCACCTGGGCGGTACAGGTAGTGCCACTGTTTGTGTTTGTCTCCGCAGCAGTAAGTGCTGGCGGTGTTGAACAGCGCATGACACAGGGAGCAGGACAAGCCCACCCACAACTGCACTGGTGGGCGGGTCGCGCCCTGGGCCTGGCCAGGCCCACCCTGACTTACCTGGTCGCTATTGCCGGCTTTGCCCTGATTGCCCTATACACCAGCGAGCGCCTGCTTGAGCCCTTCAACCAGTCACTGACCGTGCACCTGTGGTTTCTGCTGATGCTTCTGGGTGTACAGGCCATGCTCCCCCTGTGCGTTGCCGCCGACCGACACTGGGGACTTGGGGCGGTGGTAGGGTTGATCCTTGCGGCAGCACTCATTGATATACTCCGCGCAGCCCCCACCTCCCCCTGGCAGCTGCTGCAGTTAGGGGAACGGGTAACCGATGCCCCCATAGGCGTTGGCTTGGTCAATGGCGTGCTGGTATGGCTACTGCCACAACAACTGGGTATTGCCTGGAAGCAGGGGCGCTTCCGGGGCGCCTGGACCGGTGTGGGCCTGCTGATACTGGGGGGGCTCTGGCTCACTGGCGCCATTGCCAGCGGCTACCCGGTGGGCATGGTGGGCCAGGACCTGCACGGGGACAGCAACATGCTGCCACCCACCCTGGCCCTGATCGGTGTTATGTGGCTGCAGGTGGGGGCTGTACTGGTCTGCGAGCGCCCCGGTCTGTGGCTGCTGGACCGGCGTGGTGTTGCCCGGGGGGTTTCCATGGTGAGCGCCCTGGGTCTGCCACTGTACTTGTGGCACAAGCTGGCGGAGTTGCCCGCCATCTGGCTGGGAGAACGCCTGGGGCTGCCCCTGGATGCAGGCCTGCCCGGTGAGGAGGGGTTCTGGATCGGTCGCCTCTGGTGGCTGGGACTCTGCACCGCCATGGTGATACCGGTAATTGCCCTGGTGGCGGCCTTTGAAATGCATCGTAAGACCCATGTGGCCCAGACCCGCCGCAAGCGGGCAACCCTGGCAGGGGGCTTTGCCCTACTGGCCGGACTGGTGGTAGCCCTGGCCCTGGGGGCCATGCCCGGGGCCCTGATCGGCATGCTGGGAGTGGCCGCCGCCTCCTGGTGGTTACGGGCCCACCCCCAGCCAGAACGGTCCCGAAAAGCCCGATCAGAAGGCGCCAATTAAAGAGACCTGATCGATCTGCTTTTCCCATGTTGTCATAAGTTAATATAATGAGCGCAAAACCATTACTTTAATAAATCCGCATTAAGCCAATAACACAGACATAATAGGCATAAACCACTTCCTGCATAACGGCTGAATCAACTTACAAATCCAACAATAATTATTTATAAATATCATGACGAAAGCTTTTATTATCCTAAAAGCAAAAACACTTAAAGACATACTTTCAGGCTGCTTTAACCCACATCAAACGCTGTTACGCAGCTCGGGGAAAACCACCAAAAAGTAAGGAAATACTTACCCTTAAACATTATTAATTATTAACTATACGTCACCTTCAGAGGCGCTTTTAGTCTCATTGATCTTAAAATATCAACAGAAAAAAACTGGCCGCCCGGCAATCTGCGCTAACTTTACAATTAAAAAAACTAACAGTAGCTATTCCACACAATAAAGCAGCTAATGCTAATTAACCGGCACAATCCGGCAGCACCAAATAAACAGCAAAGCACTCAAAAATCTATTGCTAGCTATTTATTAGCATAAGCCCATGAGGCCCCCGGAACCTGTATGTATTGTGCGTACACTTCCCTAGTCGTTTGTCTGAAAACAAGCGAAGCCAAGCAGTAGGATAACAACTTATGCATATTGCAAAAACCTATACAAAATCCACGACCGGCCTGTTTCTTTTTTTATCCACTTTATTGCTGTTTGGCTGCTCAAGCGACAGTGATTTCTCCCCGCAATCCGGCACCCCAGGCGGCACTGATCCAGTGGCAGCCCTTGCCGTGACCTCCACTGCACCAGCAGATGAAGCGACAGAGGTCGGCACCAACGTCAAAGTGGTGGCGGTTTTTAACAAGGCTATGGCAAGCGAGACCATTGATGGGGCCAGCTTTACCCTGCAAGGCGAGACCGAAACAGCTATCACTGGAACATTTGCTTATAATCCAGAGACCCTGAGTGCAACACTTGATCCAGGGCCTTTATCAAATGACGAGCTTTACACGGCCACGATTACTACTAGCGTGCAAACCGATTCCGGCGAATCGCTGCAGGAAAACTTTACCTGGACTTTCAAAACCTCAGATACCATCGACGAAACCGATCCAACAGTCGCATCCAGCAGGCCACAAGATGGCGGTACGGATGTAGCACTTAATACCAGGGTTAGCATCGTTTTCAGTAAGGCTATCGATCCGAAAACAGTCACCAGTGGAGCTTTTGTCTTATCTGATGATGAGAGTGTTGAGGTGTCAGGTTCGCTTCGTTATGTGAACACCACTACCGTGGAATTCACGCCTAGCGCCAACCTTGCAGCCGATACCGCCCATACCATGACCTTGTCAGAATCAATCGAAGACATTGCTGGCAATCCTCTGGGAGGAGACTTGACCATCGGCTTTATGACGGGAACGAAGGTTGCCTTCAACTCAGATGCCGTTGATCTGGCCAGCGCCGGTAACTACGTCATTCTTGCAAAAACCGGTGTTTCCACAGAGGTTGGCACTGAAATAATTGGTGATGTTGCCGTCAGCCCTGAATCCCGCACTGCCTTGACCGGTTTTGGCATACAAATGGATGCGAGTGGAAAGTTTGCCGAATCCAGCCTGGTAACAGGTCAACTGTTTGCAGCAGACATGACGGATCCAACGCCCATCATCCTGACCACCGCCATTGCTGACATGCAGCTCGCTTATAATGATGCGGCAGGTCGGCTTGATCCTGACGAGACTGAACTCGGCGCTGGCAATATCGGTGGTCTGACTCTGTCCCCGGGTCTGTATAAATGGAGTACCGGTGTGCTGATTCCCTCCGATGTAACCCTAAGCGGCAGCTCTGATGATGTGTGGATTTTCCAGATAGGCGAAGACCTGAAGCTGGAAGATGACCGCTCTATAATTCTTAGCGGTGGCGCCCAGGCCAAAAATGTTTTCTGGCAAGTGGCCGGTGAAGTTACCCTGCAGCCGAATACAACTTTTGAGGGCATTATCCTGAGTAAAACCACCATCATCATGAAGTCCGAAGCGGTACTTAATGGCCGGGCACTGGCGCAAACCGCCGTCACGCTGATTGCCAACGACGTGAATCAGCCCGCTAATTAACAGCACGCTCTATCGGTAACGATTGCCCTGATGCAAGTCAGGGCTCTCAACCGAAACCACCTGAACCGGGCCGCTCTTTAGCGGCCCGGTTTTTTATTGTCTGTCCCATCACGGACATGGGACTCTTCCCAAATGCGGGAGCCCCCTTGCC
>REBR01000041.1 GCA_007692645.1 Halomonadaceae bacterium
CTGGGTGGCATGCGCGATGAGGCGGAAATCAAAGGCCACCGCCGCACTTACATTGGCGCCATGCCGGGCAAGTTTATTCAGGCCCTGAAAGAGGTGCAGGTGGAAAACCCGGTGATCATGCTGGATGAGATCGACAAACTGGGCAGCTCTTTCCAGGGGGACCCTGCCTCTGCGTTGCTTGAGTGTCTGGACCCGGAACAGAACAATGCCTTCCTGGACCATTACCTGGACCTGCGGGTAGACCTGTCGAAAGTGCTGTTCCTGTGTACCGCCAACCAGTTGGATACCATTCCCCAGGCACTGCTGGATCGCATGGACACCATTCGCCTGTCCGGCTATATCAGCGAAGAGAAAGTCGCCATTGCCAAGCATCACCTGCTGCCCAAGCTGCTGCGCCGGGCCGGGCTGAAGAAGAAAACCCTGGATGTCACCGACGGCGCCCTGCGCCAGATCGTCGAGGGCTATGCCCGGGAAGCGGGAGTACGCAACCTGGAAAAACAGCTGCACAAGATCCTGCGCAAAGGCATTGTCAAACTTCTGGAAGCTCCGGACACCACCCTGCGCATCGGCATCAAGGACCTGCCCACCTATCTCGGCCAGCCCCTGTTCCGCCAGGAAAAAGCCCTAAAAGGGGTGGGAGTAGTCACTGGTCTGGCCTGGACCGCCATGGGGGGTGCCACCCTGGGGGTAGAGGCGGCCCGCATTCACAGTCAGACCCGGGGCTTCAAGCTCACCGGGCAACTGGGGGATGTGATGAAGGAGTCCGCCAGTATTGCCCACAGCTTTATTTCTTCGCACCTGAAACGCTATAAAGGAGACCCGGCGTTTTTCGACCGCTCTTATATTCACTTGCACGTACCGGAAGGGGCCACACCCAAAGACGGCCCCAGTGCCGGAGTCACCATGGCCACCGCCCTGCTTTCCCTGGCCCGTCGGGAAGCCGTTCACCGGCCCATGGCCATGACCGGGGAGCTCACCCTCACCGGCCAGGTGCTACCGGTGGGGGGTATCCGGGAGAAGGTTATCGCGGCCCGGCGCCAGAAAATCACTACCCTGATCCTGCCACAGGCCAACCAACGGGATTACGAGGAATTACCTGACTATCTACAGGAGGGTATGGAGGTGCATTTCGCCCGGGACTATAACGACGTGTTCCAAATCTGTTTTGAGGAGAAACCCGCAAGAGACAGCCGAATACATTAAAGGGCTTCTCTTACGAGTAAGTAAGCATTCTCTTACATAAGCAGAATTACGTATGGGACATCATTACACGGTTGTTAGACTCTTAAATGTCGGGAGTCGCTACCCGGCCTCAGAAATCTGTCGTCTGAGTAGATGCCCTTTTGCCGCCATACTCCTGGCGGCTTTTTTATGCCCGTTTTTCCCTGCCCGATAACATTACGATCCCCCTGATTCTGTGACCCTCCGCATCCTTGACCCCCTTAGTTACGTATACCAGGCTTAATACTGGAGTAACTCATGCGTAATGTTTTTGCTGCCCGGCACACCCCTGTGCTAAGGGTGATGATCAGTGTGCTGCTGGCATCCCTGCCCCTGCAGGCACCCGCCTCCCAGATGCCTCAGCGTTTTGTCCCTGCCAGTGACGACACCATTCTGCTGCGGGTGAGTGCCAGGGATGATGCCGCCCAGCAGGCATTACGCCAGGACCGCCAGCAACTGCTGAACGAACCCGATAATCTGCCACTGGCCCTGGACGTTGCCCGCCGCGCCATTGAACAGGGTCGGCTGCAGGATGATCCGCGCCTGTTTGGCACCGCGGAGGGCGCCCTTGGCTTCTGGTGGGAAATGTCTGAGCCCCCGGCACAGGTACGCATTCTGCGGGCCACGATTTTCCAGTACCGGCACCGTTTTGCGGCTGCCATCAGCGACCTGAACGCAGTGATAGAACAGGAACCGGACAATGCCCAGGCCAGACTGACCCGTGCCGTGATCCACACGGTGCAATCCCGCTATCAGCAGGCCCTGCAGGACTGCGCCCGCATTGCCCGCCAGGGCATCCAGGTCACTGCCCTGGCCTGCTCCGCCACCCCCGCCAGCCTGACCGGCTCTGGGGAACAGGCCTTTGAGATGCTCGGCAGAGTGCCCGAGCAGGGCATCGACACGGACACCCGCATCTGGGCCCTGACCCTGCGGGCTGAGATTGCCGAACGCCTGGGCCGGGACGACGCCGAAAGTCATTTTCTGGCCGCCATTGACGCCGCCGATGCCCACCCGGACCGCTACCTGGCCAATGCCTATGCCGACTGGTTACTGGATCAGGACAGGCCCCGGGAGGCCCTGGGTTTGTTAACCGAATTTGCCGACAGTGACGGCAGCCTGCTGCGTACCGCCCTGGCCCATAGGCAACTGCTGGAGCAGGGCAATGACAGTTCCCGTGAGCCGCTGCAACAGGCCCGGGCCGAACTGCGGGCCCGTTTTGTGGCCGAGCGGGAGCGTGGCGGCGCCGTGCACCAGCGGGAAGCCGCCATTTTCCAGCTGCACCTGGAGCAGCAACCGCAAGAGGCTTTGTGGCTGGCCCGGGATAATTTCCGTAACCAGCGGGAACCCCTGGATGCCCGTATTTTCCTGCAGGCCGCTCTGGCAGCCGAGGTGCCGGCACAGGCACTGCCTGTGGTCCAATGGATGCGCGATAACGGCGTTACCGATGTGCGCCTGGAGCCCCTGGTAGCCAGCATTGAAGCCCGAGTAGTCACCACCGCAGACCTGTCGGCGGAGGACAGCCCATGAGGCTCACTCAGTTACCCGGCAACCTGCTCAGGCTGTTACTGCCCCTCGCCGCCGCTCTGCTGCTGAGCCTGCCAGCACAGGCCCACAAGCCCAGTGACAGTTACCTGCAACTGACCCTGAACAATGCCGAACTGGTGGGCCGCTGGGACCTGGCCCTGCGGGATCTCCATGAAGTGCTGAATCTGGATCAGGACGGTGATGGCAACATTACCTGGGGGGAAGTGCAATCGTCGGAGTCCCGCATATTCACCCACCTGCGCCGCTCACTGGACATCAGCGGCGATGGTAACCGCTGCACCCTGGCACCACAGGATATGGCCTTGACTGAGCACTCTGACGGTCTTTATGCCGCGGTCAATCTGCGGGGCGAGTGTCCGGCAGTCCCGGCCACCCTGGAAGTCAGCTATGACTTCCTGTTTACACTGGACCCCAGCCACCGGGGCCTGTTCTACCTGGATTTTGGCGGTGTACACAGCAGCATCTTCTCCCCTTCCCGGCCACAGATCACCGTCACCGGCAGCAATCTGGGCAGCAGCCAACTGTTCTTCCGTTATTTACGGGAAGGGGCCTGGCATATCTGGGCCGGGCTTGATCACCTGCTGTTCCTGCTGTGCCTGCTGCTACCTGCCGTACTGCGCCGTGAGCAGGGGGAATGGGTGCCCGCCCCCTCTGGCCGCAGGGCCTTCTGGGATGTCACCAAGATCATCACCGCCTTTACCGTGGCCCATGCCCTGTCCCTTACCGCCGCCTCACTGGACTGGTTACAGTTGCCCAGCCGCTGGGTTGAAGCCACCGTGGCCGCCACCATTATTTTTGCCGCCATCAATAACCTCACCCCCCTGGTGCGGGACCGGTTATGGCTGGTGGGCTTTGGTTTTGGCCTGATCCATGGGGCCGGTTATGCCAGTGTGCTGTCTGGTCTCGGGCTACCGGCCCAGTCCATGATACTGGCGCTGCTGGGCTTTAATCTCGGGGTCGAAGGAGGCCAGATTCTGATCGCCGCGGCCTTTATGCCCCTGGCGTTTCTGGTGCGATGCAAGACCTGGTACCGCCACGGCATTGTAGTTCCCGGGTCGGTCCTGGCCATACTGCTGGGTTCACTCTGGCTGATCAGCCGGGTATTTGATTTACGACTGGAGGGACTGTTTTGAAGCTGATACCGGGAATTGTATTACTGCTGGTCGCGTTGTTTCCCATCATGGCCCAGGGCCATGGTGCCGGCTATGAGCCGGTGGATGAAGAGGCGGTAGCGATCCGTTTTGCCTATGTGCTGGGGGAGCCCATGACCGGCGCTGAAGTGCAGGTCATGCCCCCGGGCAGCCAAGCACCCCACCAGGTGGCCAGGGCAGACCGTGACGGGCGCTTTGCCTTTGTACCGGACCGGCCTGGTGACTGGACAGTGATTGCGGATGATGGTGCCGGGCACCGGGTGCAGGCCGTTGTTTCGGTGTCTGCCGAAGGCATGCAGCTGGAAGCGCCGCGGCGGCTGGCGGTGCCTCAGAGCTGGTTGCTGGGGGGGTTGCTGATCAGTTTGTTGGTAAATGCAGGGTTGGTCTCTGCGCTGCTGGCGGCGCGGAAGCGGTGAACCAGTGGGCATGAACCAGGGGACAGACCACGTTTTTAAATGGGGACAGACCACGTTTTTTGAAGTGCTAAAAACGTGGTCTGTCCCC
>REBR01000040.1 GCA_007692645.1 Halomonadaceae bacterium
GCTGACCAGTGCCGACAGGCCCATGCCCTGAATATTGAAAGATTTTCCCGGTGAGACCGCAGTGACCAGGGCGTCTTCAATGTGGGTCAAGGTGGCCAGTGCCCTGTGCCCGGGGCGGTCCGGGTAGATCAGGTCACCATGGACTTCATCCGCCAGTACTACCAGGTTGTGGCGCCGGGCAATGGCCAGCACCTGTTCCAGTTCCTGGCGCTGCCAGACCCGGCCCACGGGGTTGTGGGGGGAACACAGCAGTAACAGATGGGTGTCTGGCTGGCTGGCGCAGGCGTCCAGATGATCAAGGTCCATCTGGTAGTGATTGCCATCAAAGGTCAGGGGGTTAGTGATCAGCCGGCGGCCGGTCTTTTCCACCACGCTGGCGAAAGGGGGGTACACCGGGGGCTGAATAATCACCCCCTGGCCGGCCTTGGTAAAGGCCCCCACGGCGATTTCCAGGGAGGCCACAACCCCAGGGCAGAGCAGGATCTGGTCGCGGCTGATGGCCCAGTGGTGCTGCTGCTGGTACCAGCCAATCAGTGCCTGGTACAGGCTTTCCGGGTACTGGCTGTAGCCATAGGAGGGGTGCCTGGCCCGCTGCTCCAGGGCCTCGGTAATAGCCCGGGGAGCCGCAAAGTCCGTATCTGCCAGCCACAGGGGAATGACCGACTGGCGGCCAAACACCCGTTGGCGGCCATCGTACTTCTCTGCGTTGGTGCCTTCCCGGGAGAAAACCTGGTCAAAGCCCGTGTTTAGCCCTTGCGTTCCCACACTGTCACTTCCGTGAAGTTGTGCTGGTATTTATTCGCCGTTTCACGAATCACGAACGCCAGTCTGACCGGTTCTGCCACCCGCTGGAAGTGTTCCCCGAGAAGTTCCTGCAGGGCTTCTTCGGTGCTGTAGTTCTCACCGTCCTTTTTAAAGCCTCCCAGCCACTTGTCCCGGGGGGTGTGTTCCTCAAGCCAGGTATTGGGTGAGGCGATCACCAGCAGGCCACCGGCATTAACCCGGGAGGGGATATCCCCGAGGAATTGCGCCGGGTTATACAGCCGGTCCAGCAGGTTACTGGCCAGCACCAGATCATAGCCGGTGAACTGGGGCTTGAGGTTACAGGCATCCCCCTGCCAGAAAGTCACTTTGCCATGGGTATCTGCCAGACCCAGCTCTTTCAGGGTACGGGTGCGGTAACTGATCAGTTCGGCCTCTTCCGTTAGGGTATAGCGCAGGGTGCCTTGCTCCGCCATATGCACCCCCTGACCAATAAAGCGGGCAGAGAAGTCTATCCCGGTGACCTGATTAAAATGCCGGGCCAGCTCAAACACCGAGCGGCCAGAGGCGCAGCCCATATCCAGGGCGGCGCCACAGGGGCGCTCCCCCATGGCAGCCACGGCCAGGTCGGCAATGGCCTTGGGGTAATTGGCGACACCGAGCCATTCATCACCGTAGTTAAATTCGGCGTATTCCGACAGCAGTTTGTCGGTTTCATAAAGGGTCGCTGGGGGCTTGACCTCTGCTTCTGAGGCCACGTAGCGGAAGCCCGCATGCTGGAAGAAGTGGCGGCGGAAAGCATAGCGGGCACTGCGGCGGGTTTCATTGCCACAGGCAATCCAGGAGCCCCCCTTGATCAGGTTATGCTGGTTATCAAAGGTGGGGGTGGTGAAGTCGTCATACAGGGGGTGCACATCAAACCCCGGGAAGGGGTACATGGGGGTTTCCATCCACTGCCAGACGTTGCCCACCACATCGAAAAACTCCCCCTGGCGGAACCAGCTGACCGGGCAGGGGGAAGCAAAATGATCCAGGTGCAGGTTGGCGGTGGCGGTGCTGTCTGCGGGCACCTCTTTCACCCCCGCCACATCATACAGGCGCTGCCATTCATCTTCCGTGGGCAGGCGAATAGGCAGGCCCGTTGCCCGGGCTTTCCAGGTACAGAAGGCTTTGGCTTCGTGGTAGTTGGTTTCCGCCGGCCAGTCCCAGGGCATTTCCACTTCTTCTGCCATCAGCCGCAGCAGCCACTGGTGGTTCTTCCACACCCAGAAGGTGGGTTGGGTGGCTTTGGCAAACTGGCGCCAGGCCAGGCCCTCTTCACTCCAGAGGCTGTCGTCACTGTAGCCACCGGCTTCCACAAACTGCAGAAACTCCCCGTTGCTCACCAGGTAACGGGAGGCTTCAAAATCCGCCACCGTGGCCTGGTGATGGCCGTACTCATTGTCCCAGCCGTAGTGGCCGTCGTTGAAGGGCTTACCCAGGCTGACCTCACCCCCGGGGACTTTCAGCAATTCATTGTCTGGGGCTTCACCGGTTTGCCGGCAGGGCTGCCAGGCCCCGTCCTGGCGCACAAACTCGAGTTTTTGCTGGCGGATCAGTACCGAGGAGGTTTCCAGGTGAATATTCTCGTGCTCGATGCCCATGACGATGGGCCACCAGTCACTGTTCCAGTCAATGGGCAATGTCAGGGGCAGGGTGTCGATCAGGTTCAGGACGGTGGCCCGCACTTTGCGCCGGTACGCAAGCACCTCTGCCACGGAAGGCCAGGCGTAGTGGTCGTCATTCAGGTCATCCCAGCTCATTTCATCCACCCCCACGGCGAACACCGACTCCATCTGAGGGTCCACCCGCTCCGGCAGTAACTTGGCCAGCACCAGCTTGTTGATCAGGAAGGTGGCGGTATGCCCCAGGTAAAAAATCAGCGGGTGGCGCAGGGGAATGGATTTTTGCAGGTAGCCCTGTTCGCTGGCGAGGTTACTGAACAGGGACTCGTAGCGCTCCCAGGTGCCCAGGAAATAGCGACGGATCTCCTGGCGCTTGCTTTCCGGGTCACCGGCATTCAGCACCGGGGTACGCCCCATCAGGGGGATGTTGGTTTTATGATGGGACGTGCGCTCGGCTATGGACATTTATTATTCCTGACGATATTGGTTGAACTGTTTATTACGAAGGGGTGAATTATAGGGATCAGGCCGGGGTAAACAATGCAGCGGATCTGATTCAGGCCGATGCTTTGGATAAAAGCTTTACCATTACACATTGTGATTTCCCATGTCACTTTTCAGCTCCGGCAGTGCCGGGGTGATCGCCGATCTGCCGCTCGATCACCGGTGATGTGACCAATAAGGTGGCCCGTTTCGAAATGGGCCTGAACCCGATCAATTAACCCTACTGGCAGCGGTCAGAAAATCAGGTCCACATCGGGCCGCATGTGCCGGTCTATCCGCACACCCTTGCTCTCCAGCAGGTCAATGAGAGTGAGGGTGTCTTCCTCGTTCAGAAAGGTACCCAGTGGTACTTCCGTGTCCCGATACATGAGTAACAGTTTGGGGGGCGTGAAGGGGTGGCGGGGAGCGGTTAAAGTGACCCGGGCATACTGGCGGGGCATTTCCCATTCGTTCTCCAGGGTATAGCGGCCTTTCTCCAGGCGCAGCTGGTCGCCGATAATATACAGCACTTCCTGCAACTGGCATTTGCGGGAGGTGAGGTAGAGGCCGAAAAACAGCACCGTGAGTTCCAGTACCGCAAAGGGAAAAATCACCCAGGCTCCCACCACGATCATGACGCTGATCATCACCGTAAAAAACAGCACTGCCGCACCGAATATCATGAGATTCCCTTTCCAGCTCAGTGAGCGGTTGGGAGTCAGCACTAACCCGGTACCTTCTTCCTGGGGCAGATGTTCGATCATGGGGGCTCCTGAGAGGGAAATTCCCATCCCTTGTAACGGTTCCGCAATAACATCAGTGATTATTTATTAGTACGCTGCAGATGGAAATCCGATTGATGCCACAGCAGGCAAGGGGCGATTTTGTGGTTTTTTCAGGCATAATGTGGGCCTTAAATTTGGTTTGCCGTCACTTGGCATGGCGTTGGGGCTGATCGCGGCTATAGCCGCTCCCACAGGGAGAGGATGACTCCCACAGGGAGAGGATGACTCCCACAGGGAGAGGATGACTCCCACAGGGGGAGGATGCCTCCCACAGGGGGAGGATGCCTCCCACAGGGTGAGGATGCCTCCCACAGTAGACGGTGGAGTGTTCCTGTGGGAGCGGCCATGGCCGCGATCTGGCCAGGAAAAGGCTCCCGGTTACCACGCGATGACAATGAGCCACACCTGATTTACCACTTACTACTCACAACAGCAGGGGAATACCATGATCTGGACCGTTTACCTTTCCGGGGAAATCCACACCGACTGGCGCCAACAGATCGAGCAGGGGGCTGAAGCTGCGGGCCTGCCGGTGGAATTCACCGCACCGGTCACAGACCACCCCGCCAGCGATGCCGCCGGCGATATGCTCGGTGCCCAGGAGCAGCCGTTCTGGCGCGACCACCAGTCCTCCAAGGTGAACGCCATTCGCACCAAGACGTTACTGGAGACCTGCGACCTGGCGGTGATCCGCTTTGGCGACAAGTACAAGCAATGGAATGCC
>REBR01000074.1 GCA_007692645.1 Halomonadaceae bacterium
GACCCCTGTTGATGGTGTCCGGTATTGGCCTTTCTGCCGCTGTTTTCGGCTCTTCCATTGTGCAGGAGTTAGCGGATATTGAGCCCTTTGGCATGCTCATCAGTATTATCGGCCGGGCCATGCCCTTTGCCCTCACGGTGCTCGCCTTTACCTTTGTCTATGTGTTTGTGCCCAACACCCGGGTACGGCTCCCCAGTGCCCTGGTGGGTGGTCTGGTGGCCGGTGTGGCCTGGCAGGCAGCCAGCATCGGCTTTGCCAGCTTTGCCGTGGGCAGCACCAAATACGAAGCCATCTATTCCAGCTTTGCCATTGGTATTCTGCTGCTGATCTGGCTCTACATTAACTGGATGATCCTGCTGGTGGGTTCCACCATCAGTTACTATCACCAGCATGAACGCTCCATTTCTGCCCGCCGTGATACCCGCTCTTCCCCGGAGCTGGAGGAGCGCCTGGCACTGGCATTAATGCATCTGGTGGCAAAAGCCTTTGACCGGGGTGAAGCGGCGCCAAAGCAGGAGTTGCTGGCGGAAAAGCTGGGTGTGCCCGGGGATATTACCGGTGATGTGAGTGAGAAGCTGATTCGTGCCTCGTTACTGCGCCTGGGTGGTATCAAAGGTGATGAGCTGCTGCCAGGGCGTTCACTGGATCAGATTCGGGTGCGGGATGTGCTGCGTTCAGTGCGCTTGGACGAAGATGCCCTGATGCGACGTCTGCCCCATCTCGATGTGCCGGGTCTGACGGAGATGCTGGATGATCGTCTGGACCGCACCCTGGAAGATCAGGTGCGGGCCGGGGCCGGTGTGCCGGTAGCAGCAGACCCGGAACCCGCTAACGTCTGAATCCTTAGACGGTGGCACCGAATATAAACAGATACTGCCCGAGGCCGGCCATAAAACCGAGGGCAGCCCCCACCAGAATCAGCTTGATTTCATCTTCCTGAAAGCAGGGGCGCAACAGGTCCTGGAACTCATCCGGTGGCAGCTCCTCCATGCGGGCCCGCATAATGGTCTCTACCGCTTCTGCCCGGTCACGGACAAAAATGGGGTTGTCGAAGGCGGTCATGGAGATATGGATCGCTTTCTCACCCACGTTATGTTTCAGCCTGGCAAAGGCGGTGGGGCCAAAGGCCATCTGGGTCAGAGGCTTGCTGATGCCGGCGGTTTCATCCACCAGGGGCTTGATGTGTTTGCGCACCATATTGCGGGCCCGCTCCGCCTTGGGGCCTTCCAGAATGGCGGTGATAATGTTGCCCACGGTAAGGATTTCATGGGTGACAATACGGCAGAAAGAGGCGGCCACCTCGTTCTGGCGCTGCAGAAACAGCCCCTGGAACTTCCAGCGGCCGAAAATCATGATGGGGTTCAGGGGGCGGAAAATCAGGTTCAGGGCGATCCAGTTGGTGGAAAAGCCCACAATCAGGCCAAATACCGGTAGTACCCAGGCAGCGGGAAAGAAATACCACACCGCCATCTGCACCAGGCCAAACAGAAAGCCGAAATACATCCCGGAATTGATGATGAAGCGAAATTCCTCTTCACCGCACTCCAGGAAAATGCGGTTCAGCAGCTGTTTATCTGCCACCAGCCGCTCGGTCACCATGCCCTTGATGTCCAGCAGGTCTTCAATGTTCATGGAAACATCGTCCACCAGGGCATCCACCAGCTCCGGCGCCCGTTTGCTGACCCGCTCGTAGACCATTTTACGGGCACTGTGGGGCAGGTTTTCCCAGAAGGTGGGGTGTTCTTCCAACATCACCTCATCCACGTATTCCTGGGTGCGTGGCTGCAGGCTCTCCACCACATAGGTGGCCAGAACCTTGGGGTCAATGTGCTGGAAAATTTCCTGCACCGTGCCAATCTTGGAAATGGTGGCATCAACACTGATCTGGGACATTTTCAGGGCCTTGGAGGGAATAATGCCCTGCCAGCCCAGAAAGGGGGGGATGCCAATAAATTTCAGGGGATAGAACGTCAGCTTAATGGCCAGCCAGTTGGTGACCCAACCAATCAGAGCTGCCACAAAGGGAATACTGATGTATTTCCACAGCTCGGTATTTCCCAGCATGTCCATCATGGTCTTTCACTTCCTGGCGTTATGTTGTGAGTGGCAGTGACCCATGGTAGCGGGGGCGTACCCGGTAGAAATTGGCGTCAGCTTTACCATCGTTATTGTGCACCTAGTCTGAGCTATTCGGGCCAGGTTGCAAATCGCCCCAGAGCCATTGGATCACTGCTACTGCAGCCACTGGTGCTGTTTCCGTGCGCATGACCCGGGGCCCCAGGGTACAGGGCTGAAACTGTTGCTCACGGGCAGCGACAATTTCCTGGTCACTGAGGCCCCCCTCGGGACCGATTAACAGAGTCACCGCTTCAGGGCGGGCCATTCCCCCCAAAGGGCAGTGGCTGCGGTGGTGCAAGACCAGCCGCAAGCCCTCGCCGGGGGCGCTGGGTAACCAGTCTGCCAGGGCGCGCAGGGGCGCCACTACCGGCACCACTGCCCGGCCGCACTGTTCTGCCGCGCTCACCGCCACCTGTTGCCAGTGGCGCAGGCGCTTGTCTTCCCGTTGCGGGTTAAGGCGTACCTCACAGCGTTCGCTGGTCAGGGGCTGAATGGCGGTGACCCCCATCTCGACACTTTTCTGGATCACATAATCCATCCTGTCTCCCCGGGAAATCACCTGGGCCAGGGTTACCGGCAGGGGAGACTCAGTGCCCACCGTTGCCCCTTCGCCGAGACCCACCCCCAGGCGGGTCTTGCTGGTCTGGGTGATCTGACCCGGGTAATCCTTGCCATCCCCATTAAACAGAATCAGCGGCTGATCCTTGCCCAGGCGCAATACCCGACCCAAATAATGGGCGGCATCCCCTTCCAGGGTCAGGCTGGCATGGTTCTCCAGGGGCTGGTCCACATAAATCCGCGGAATTCGCATCAGCCCATCAGTCCTGCACGGCCTTGTGGATGCCGTCCGTGGCCACCTGGGCCAGATGTTTAATCTCGTCTTCCGTGATCACATAGGGCGGCATAAAGTACACCACATTGGCCAGGGGCCGCAGCAGTGCCTGCTGGCTCAGGGCATGCTGGTACACCCGTATGCCTCGCCGCTCCTGCCAGGGGAACAGCTCCCGGGTCTTGCGGTTCTTCACCAGCTCAATGGCCAGGATCATGCCATGCTGGCGAATATCCCCCACATTGGGGTGGTCCGCCAGATGCGCCACGCTGTCCCCCATGACCTGGGCCAGGCGGCGGTTCTCCACAATCACATTGTCCTGCTCGAAGATATCCAGGGTGGCTTCTGCCACCGCACAGCCAATGGCGTTACCGGTATAGCTGTGGGAGTGCAGAAACGCCTTCAGGGTCTCGTAATCATCATAAAAGGCGTTGTAGATATGGTTGCTGGTGAGGGTCACGGACAGGGGCAGATAGCCGGCCGTCAGCCCCTTGGACAGGGTCATGAAGTCCGGGGTGATGTCCGCCTGCTCGCAGGCAAACATCGTACCGGTTCGGCCAAAGCCCACGGCAATCTCATCGGCAATCAGGTGCACATTGTACCGGTCACAGGCTTCCCGCAGCATGGTCAGGTAGATGGGGTCATACATGCGCATATTGCCGGCGCACTGCACCAGGGGTTCAATGACCACGGCACAGACTTCGTCGTGGTGTTTCTCCAGCATGGCTTCCATATGGGCAAACTGGCGAATGGCATAGTCTTTCCAGGTTTCCCCCTCTTCCCGGTTGAAGGCATCCGGGCCCGGCACTGTGAGCACATCCATCAACAGCGGCGCATAGGTGTCCCGGTATAACGCCACATCCCCCAGGGCCAGGGCCCCCAGGGTTTCACCGTGGTAGCTGTTGGAAATGTTAACGAAGTTTTTCTTCCCCGGGGCACCCACATTCTTCCAGTAGTGATAGCTCATCTTCAGGGCCACTTCGATAGCGGAGGAGCCATTGTCCGCGTAGAAGCACTTGTCCAGCCCCGGGGGAGTGGCTTTGATCAGCCGCTCTGACAGAGACACTACGGGTTCATGGGTGAAGCCAGCCAGCATGGCATGTTCAAGGGTATCAATCTGGTGGCGGATGGCGTCGTTGATGCGGGGGTTGCAATGGCCAAACAGGTTGACCCACCAGGAGCTGACGGCATCAATGTATTTATTGCCGTCAAAGTCATGTAACCAGACCCCTTTGCCACTCTTAAACGGTATCAGCGGCAGTTTTTCATGGTCTTTCATCTGGGTGCAGGGGTGCCAGACGGACTGCAGATCCCGCTGGATAATGTCCTGGTTGGATGTCAAAACAAGCTCCTCGCAATGGCTTTTAAGTCGTGCGGGTGATGATACGGCGGCAGCGGACATTAAGGAACCTTTGTGCTTTTCATGGAGGTCCCTGAATTACAAGATTCTCATACTGGGCCTTCCATGTTTGGTGTTGGGGGGGAGTTCGTATAGTCTGTTGCCATTAAAGGTTTTTTGCTCCGGAGCGCTGCCGTTTTGATAAGAAAAAGTCTTTGGCTGCTGGCAGGGCTGGCGGTCGTTGTGATGTTTGTGAGTCTGTTGCGTCCAGCGGGCGAAGACAGTGTGGATGCTGAGGCACTGGGTGAGGACGCCCTGGGGGCGGCAATTGCTGAGCGCCGGGGGGCGCTGGTGGATGAAGTGGTGTTCACCCAGGAATCTGACGTGGGTAAGGTGGCCGGGCTGATTGAGCGAGGCTCACACCAGCTGTTTACCCAGGGCATTACCAACCTGACAGCGTTTCACCGGTTGCGGGATTCCGATAAAGGTGCCTATGAAACCGCATACGGTTCCTCATCAGAGCTGGCCTTGAACCCTGCCACCTTCGACGACGAAAACGCGCTGAACCCCTTCACCGTGCGGGAAATTCGTGAAGCCATGAACTGGCTGGTGAATCGCCGCTACATCGCTGAAGAGATCTACGGTGGCATGGCCGTGCCCCGGGTGCTGCCCCTCAATACCGCGTTCCCCGACTACGCCCGCCTGGCGGATACTGCCCGTGCCCTTGAGTTACGTTACCAACATGACCCGGAGCGGGCCCGGCGAGTGATTGAAGAACACATGGAAAAGCTCGGCGCACTCAAACGTGGTGGACGCTGGGTCTATAACGATACCCCGGTGACAATACGGGTACTGATCCGCACCGAAGATGCCCGCAATCAGGTGGGTGACTATGTGGCCAACCTGATGGAAGACTTAGGGTTTCGGGTGCTGCGCCAGTACCGCACCGCGGAAGAAGCCTCCAGAATCTGGATTGCCGGTGACCCGGCAGGTGGGCAATGGAATATTTATACCGGCAGCTGGGTCTCCACCACCATTAACCGGGATGAAGCCACCAACCTGAGTTTCTATTACACCCAGCGCGGGCGGCCTGAACTGTTGTGGCAGACCTATGCGTCGGGGGATGAGCTGGATGAAATTGCCTCACGGCTGGAGCGCCGTGACTTTACCCGCATGGCCGAACGCCGTGACCTGATGGCCCGGGGTCTGGAACTGGCCATGGCCAGCAGTTACCGGATCTGGCTGATTGACCAGCAGAGCATCATCCCCAGGGCCAGCAACGTGATCATGGCAGCGGATCTGGCCGGTGGCATTGCCGGCTCCCGCCTGTGGCCCTATACCCTGCGTTATACCGACCGGGTGGGAGGGCGCATGGTGTTCGGCTCCCCCAGCGTGCTCACCGAGCCCTGGAACCCGGTGGCGGGCAGCAACTGGCTGTTTGATACCATGATTACCCGGCCACTGAGTGACCCGCCGCTGCTGCCAGACCCCTTTACCGGGCTCTACCTGCCCCAACGGGTTGCCCGTGCCGAAGTCACGGTGCAGGAAGACGCGCCCATTAACAAAACCCTGGACTGGCTGACCCTGGACCGGCAGGAAGAAATCCCGGTACCGCCGGAGGCCTGGATTGGCTGGAACGCCGAAGAGGGCCGTTTCAGGATGGTAGCGGAAGATCACCCGGAGGGGGTGAACGCCCGTTCCAAGGTGCGCATTCAGTATGAAGACGGTTTTCTGGACCGCCAGTGGCAGGATGGCAGCACCATGTCCATGGCGGACTTGCTGTTGCCCTGGATCCTGACCCATTCCCGTGCTGATGAAAAAAGCCCGTTTTTCGACCCCAGTCATGTGCCCGCTTTTCAGGTGTACAAACAGCACTTCAGGGGCCTGAAAATTATTCGCGAAGAGCCGCTGATTATCGAAGTCTACAGTGACCAGGTGTTGCCGGATGCAGAGACCCTGGTGGCAAGCCGGGCCCTGACCCCCTTACCCTGGCATACCCTGTCTATCGGCATGATGGCAGAGCAGGCTGGGGATCTGGCGTTTTCTTCCTACAAGTCAGACATCAACCGCATTGACTGGATGAGCCTGGTAGCAGGGCCCAGCCTGAATGTGCTGCGGCGCCATCTGGACCGGGCGATTGACATGGGCTTTATGCCCTACGGGGGTGTCCTTAAGGACTTTCTGGGCTCTGAAGATGAGATCAGCCAGCGCTACCAAGCGCTGAAACAGTGGGATAGTGAGCGGAAGCATTTCTGGGTGGGTGATGGACCTTTTTACCTGCATTCCGTGCACCCGGTGGAGCGCACAGTAGTACTGCGGCGCAATGAAAAATTCCAGGACCCCTCCAGCAAGTGGCTGGATTTCTCCCGCCCGGAAATTCCCGAACTGACCCTGGATGGCCCGCTGATGGTCAGAACCGGTGAGGCCGCTGAATTCAATCTGGCAGTGACCTTCGCCGGCGAGCCATATCCTGAGGGTGCCATTGATAATGCCCGCTATCTGCTGTTTGACGGCGATGGTGATCTGGTCACAGAAGGGGCGCTGCTACCGGTGGGTGCAGGGCAGTGGCAGGTGACCCTGTCCTCTGAACAGATCCGCTCCCTGGGCACCGGGGCCAATAGTCTGGAACTGGCAGTCACCTCCACCCGGGTCGCATTACCGGCCTTTGCCTCCCACGCCTTTGCCACCGTTCCGGCAGGCACCCGTACCCTGGAGGAACTGGATGACTAGTCCACTGCCACCGTCTGCCAACCGCTTTGGCTGGCTGAGAGACCTGCGCCGGATTGCCTTTTTCATGAGCAAACGGCTGCTGGCGCTGTTTGTTACCGTGATGATTGGCGTCTACCTGACCATTGTGATTGCCAATATGGGCGGTCAGGTGGATGAACTGCGGGAACTGCAGATCCGCAGTACCATTTCCGAGCAGGTGCGGGCCGACCCCGCTTTCATGCAGATGCCCTCTGAGGAGCGCAGTGAGCTGATCGAAACCCAGGTGCTGATGGAAGTGCAGCGGCGCAACCTGGATCAGCCGTTCTTTGTGCGCAGCATTGATTACCTGCGCCAGGCGGCCCAACTGGACCTGGGGCGGGCCGAAGAGATGCACAGTGATACCGGCGCCCGTGAGGTGTACGACATCATTGTAGAGCGCCTGCCTGCCACCTTGCTGCTGTTTGGCACCGCCAACCTGCTGGTGTTCTTTGTCTCCGTCTATGCGGCCCTGTATCTTTCCCGCCGCTATGGCAGCCGGGCAGACCGGGCGGTGATTGCCCTGGCCCCCAGCTCCGCGGCGCCGGCCTGGTTCTACGGTATTTTCCTGATTCTGTTTTTTGCTTTCCTGGCACCGGTGCTGCCCCCCGGGGGCATGGTGGATATCCCCCCCCCGGATAGCCGCTGGGAGTACGGCCTGAGTGTGATGCGGCACATGGTGCTGCCGGTAACGGCTATGTTCTTCTCGTCGATTTTTATTTCCATCTATTCCTGGCGCACCTTCTTCCTGATCCACTCCAGTGAGGATTACGTGGAAATGGCCCGGGCCAAGGGTTTGCCTGCCAGCCTGATTCAGGGCCGTTATATTCTGCGCCCCACACTGTCGCCGATTATTACCAGTTTTGCCCTGATGCTGATCGGCCTGTGGAGTGGCTCCATTATTCTGGAGCAGGTGTTTAACTGGCCGGGGCTGGGTTCGCTGCTGTTCCAGGCCATCGGCTATCGGGACACTCCGGTAATCATTGGTAGTGTGGTGGTGTTTGCCTACCTGCTGGCGGTGACCGTGTTTATGCTGGACATTCTCTACGCCATTCTGGACCCCAGGGTCCGGATTGAGGGGGGCTCATGAACCGTTGGTTGAGTGCCATGCAGGAGCTGCGCCGCTACCCCTCTGCCATTGGCGGGTTGGCCATCATCCTGTTTCTGATTCTGCTGGCTGTGTACACCGTGGTCACCATCCCTTACGGGGAAGCTCTGGATAAATGGCGCGGCGGTGACATGTGGCGCAGCACCCCGGTGAATGCCGGGCCGGTGTGGCTCGACCGGGTGATGGGGGGCGATAAGCCCCGCACCCGGATCATTCACAGCGACGATGCCCAGATCGAGGAGGCGGCCTTTGAAGGGGGGCGCCAGGTGCGTATTCCTCTGGTGTTTGATTACGACAACAGTGAATTTCCCAGTGAGATCAACCTGTTTCTGTCCACCAGCGGCGGTGACCGGGAAGCCTTTATTCGCCTGAACTGGCACACCCCCAGTGGTGAAGTGATCCCCCTGGGGGGGCAGCGGGTGGCCCGCAGTGACCGGGTGTCCATTTCCCAGAACCCGGCTCTGGAAGGCCGGCTGGGTATGGTGCCCCATGTGGGCCTGTTTGCCGGGGGCAGTGAACCGGGTAACCCCCAGGTGGCCCAGGGCCAGTACCGGTTAACGGTGGATGCCATTGTGTTCGGGGATGATGCCAAGCTGGACACAGAACTGGTGGTCTATGGCCGGGTCCACGGCCTGGCGGGCAGTGACTTCCAGCGCCGTGACCTGATGGTGGCCCTGATGTGGGGCACGCCGGTGGCTCTTGCCTTTGGCCTGCTGGCGGCGGTGGGCACCACCATTACCACCCTGATTATTGCCGCCACCGGGGTCTGGTTCGGGGGGCTGGTGGATGCCACCATCCAGCGCCTCACGGAGGTGAATATCATTCTGCCCCTGCTGCCGATACTGGTGATGGTAGGCACCCTGTATTCCACCAGTATCTGGCTGATGTTGGGGGTGGTGATCTTGCTGGGGATATTCAGTGCCGGCATCAAGACCTACCGGGCCATGCTGCTGCCCATCAAGCATTCCCCCTATATTGAGGCGGCCCAGGCCTATGGGGCGGGCAATACCCGGATCATCATGCGCTATATGATTCCGCGGATTCTGCCGGTGCTGATCCCCACCTTTGTCACCCTGATTCCCACCTTCGTGTTTCTGGAGGCTTCCCTGGCGGTGCTGGGGCTGGGGGATCCGGTGCTGCCCACCTGGGGCAAGGTACTGAACGATGCCCAGACCCAGAGCGCCCTGTACAACGGCTTCTATTACTGGGTGGTGTCACCGGCGGTGCTGCTGATGCTCACCGGTCTGGGCTTTGCCATGCTGGGCTTCGCCCTGGACCGTGTATTTAACCCGAGGCTGAGGACGCAATGAGCGATACCCTTCTGCAGGTCAACGATCTGCGCCTGCATTACCAGACCCGTAACGGCGTTGCCCGGGCGGTGGACGGGGTCAGCTTCGACATCCGCCGCAACGAGGCCCTGGTGGTGCTGGGGGAGTCCGGCTGCGGCAAGAGCTCCCTGGCCAAGGCGCTGCTGCGGGTGCTGCCCCGTAACATCAACCACTTTGGCGGCCAGGTGCATTTTGCCGGCCTGGATCTGATGGCCCTGAACGATGAGCAGTTCCGTAAGCAGATCCAGTGGAACCGCATCTCCCTGGTAATGCAGGCGGCCATGAATGCCCTGAACCCGGTGGTGCGGGTAGGTGAACAGGTGGCGGAACCGCTGCGGGTGCACCGGGGCTGGAATAAAAAGCAGGCCATGGAGAAAGTGGCGGAAACCTTTAACAAGGTGGGTGTGGCCAGCGACTTTCTCAGCCGTTACCCCTTTGAACTCTCCGGTGGCATGCGCCAGCGGGTGGTGCTCGCCATGGCCCTGGTGACGGAGCCGGAGCTGGTGATTCTGGATGAGCCCACCTCGGCCCTGGATGTGCTGACCCAGGCCAGCATCATGAACGTGCTCAAGCGCATCAAACAGGAAGATGGCACCAGCTTTATGTTGATTACCCACGATGTTGCCACCTCCAGTGAGCTGGCGGACCGGGTTGCCCTGATGTACGCCGGCCAGATGGTGGAGGTGAGTGATGCCCGGGACTTCTTCCATGCCCCGGCCCACCCCTATTCCAAATTACTGATGGACAGTGTGCCCCGGCTGCACCAGCCGGAGCCCCCGGTGCATATTCCCGGTGAGCCGCCGAATCTGCATAACCCCCCGGCGGGTTGCCGGTTTGCCGAGCGCTGCCCGTCCCGTTTTGACCGTTGCGGCCAGGACCCCAAGCCCATCACCCTGAAAGACCGGCGTAAAGTCAGCTGCTGGCTCCATGCCGGGGAGGGTCAGTCATGAGTAAAGCGGCCAGTGCCCTGAAAGCAGGGCAACCTTCCCGGCAATATGCCTCTGCCACCGCAGAGGCCCCGCTATTACGGGCGAAAGACCTGCACACCTGGTTTGAGTTGCGCCAGTTTGGTTTTATCCGTGTGGGTTCTGTCCAGGCCGTGGATGGGGTGGACTTTGAGCTGGGCCGTGGCGAGTCTGTGGCTTTTGTGGGTGAGAGCGGCTGTGGTAAAAGCTCTCTGGCCCGCACCCTGCTGGGTCTGTACCAGCCCACCCAGGGGGATGTGATCTTTGACGGTCAGCGCCTCAGTGAGCTTAAAGGCAAAGCCCGGCAGAAGTACCTGGCCAGCGTTGGCTATGTGCAGCAGGACCCCTTTGGCGCCCTGCCGCCCTTTATGGATGTGCGCCGCCTGCTGGCAGAGCCGCTTATTGTTCAGGGTATCAAAGATCGTAAGGTGCAGGACCAGCGCATTCGTGAGGTACTCAAGGAAGTACGCCTGACCCAGGTGGACGAGATTCTGAGCAAGTTCCCCCATATGCTCAGTGGGGGCCAGCAGCAGCGGGTGGTGATTGCCCGGGCACTGATTCTGCAGCCGAAGCTGATCATTGCCGACGAACCGGTGTCCATGCTGGATGCGTCGGTGCGGGTGGAGATACTCAATCTGCTGCGCAGTATCCAGCAGAAGCGGGAACTGACCCTGGTGTTTATTACCCACGACCTGTCCACGGTGCGCCATTTCGCTGACCGTATTTTCGTCATGTATGCGGGTCGGATAGTGGAGGAGGCGCCAGTGAACGAACTGTTGGACCACCCCCAGCACCCCTATACCCAGGCGCTGCTGGCAGCCATTGCTGATGTGCATGCAGATAATGCCCTGGTGATGCGGGAAGTGCCCGGGGGCGAGCCCCCGAGCCTGCTGAACCCGCCCCCGGGCTGTCGCTTTCACCCCCGTTGCCCCCACGTCATTCCCGGCACCTGTGACGTGCGTGATCCCCACAGCCTGGAACCCCGGCCAGGGCATTATTCGGCCTGCTGGCTGCATGAATAAATGGTTGGCTGGGGGCGTGCTGTGTATGCTGGTTGGGCTCGGCCTGCTTCTGGCCATGGTGGTGGGGGTTATTGCTCCTCACCTGGGCCTGTCCGTGGTCAGTTATGGTCTGTTGTTCGTGGGGGTGTTCTGCTTTACCGCAGGGGTTATGGGTAAGCGTTAGATTACCGGATGCCTCCCTGGTAAACCCCTTTTGTTCCTGCAAAGAGATCGCGGCTATAGCCGCTCCCACAGGTAGGGCTCAACCCCACAGGTAAGTCGAATTCCACAATAGGGCTGCGGTCTTATGTGGGAGCGGCCATGGCCGCGATTCTATTAAGCCAGCGGCTAACGATAACGATCGATAATCGCATCCCTTTCCCCGGAGTCCCGGATAATGCTCAGCCCCCGGTTAAATGCCTTTACTTGTTTATGGGCGTTATCCCGGGCTTTGACCATGGCAAAGTGAATCGGCACCACAATCAGGTCTTCGTCCCTGAGTACTAGGCGATCAGCCAATTCCGGATCATTATCGATAATGCTCTGCAGAATCAACCGGTCTCCCACTGCGGCCTCCAGTCGCCCCGCCGCCAGCATATGCAGCATATTCAGGTCGGTGCTGGCAGTGATGCGTTCAATCTCCGGGTTGCCGGTAAAAATCCCGGCATAATGGGCGCCCTGCCGGGCACCGACCCGTAACCCTTTCAGGTCCTGTGCCTCCCCCCCGGAAAGGGGACGATCTTTATGGTAGGCAGCAGTAATATGAGACTGATAGTAGGGATCGCTGAAGAGGAGGAACTCCTCCCGGGCATCTGCATGCCAGATGCCCACCAGCCCGTCCACCTGCTGGTGCCTGGCCAGCCAGAGCACCCGGCGCCAGGGGTTGGTTTTCAGTTCTACCTGCTGATCCACCACGGTAAACGCGGCAATAACAATTTCACTGGCCAGACCTTCACGGGGGTCTTCCGGGTTTACCATGGGAGGCCAGGGTGGGGCGGTCAGCTGTAACGCTTCGCTGGCAACAGCGGATTGTGCCGATAGCAGGCACAGGCTGAGCAGAAATGCAGTGAACCGGCTGGTGGATGACAGCACTGACGGACGACAAGACACAGTGGAACTCCTGATTGAACTGCAATCCTTATCATAGGCCTGATAATAGTCCCGGGAAAGCGTCTATGAACTCAGGGGGTTACATTCTTGTCAGGAAAGAACAGCGCCGCCAGAGGCGGCGCTGAAAAGCAGGGTCAGCGGGACAGGTTATGCCAGATGTTAAGACTGGCATCCGCCTGATTCATGGTATAGAAATGCAGCCCTGGCGCGCCGGCATCGAGCAGTTGCTGGCACATGCGGGTCACCACTTCTTCACCAAATTTCTGAATCGAGGAGCTATCGTCACCGTAGGCTTCCAGTTGCTTGCGAATCCAGCGGGGAATATCCGCCCCGCACATATCACTGAAGCGCACCAGGTTGCTGAAGTTGACGATGGGCATAATGCCCGGCACCACCGGCAGGTCCAGTCCCATCTTTTCCATACGGTCGAGAAAGTAGAAGTAACTTTCCACGTTATAGAAGTACTGGGTAATGGCACTGTCTGCGCCTGCTTCCACCTTGCGTTTGAAGTTGCGCAGATCCTGCTCTGCGTTACTGGCCTGGGGGTGAAACTCCGGGTAGGCCGCCACTTCCAGATGGAAATGATCACCACTGTGCTCGCGGATAAAGCTCACCAGCTCATTGGCATAGCGTAACTCGCCGCCACCGGAGCTGCCGGTGCCGGAGGGAATATCCCCCCGGAGCGCGACGATCCGGTCTACCCCGTTGTCCCGGTAGATATCCAGCAACTCCGCCACATCAGCCTTACTGGCGCCGATGCAGGACAGGTGAGGGGCCGTGGAGACCCCCTGGCTGTTAAGATCAAGCACGGTTTTCAGGGTACGGTCCCGGGTAGATCCCCCGGCACCAAAGGTCACCGAGAAAAAGTGCGGGTCGTGCTCCGCCAGCCGGTCCCGGGTCAGCTGGAGTTTTTCCTCGCCCCGATCGGTCTTGGGGGGAAAGAACTCAAAGCTGAACCGGCGCGGATAGGCCTTCTGTGTTTTCACTGCCTGCTCCCCTGATCAGTACTTGTAGCTGTCCGGCTTGAACGGACCGGTGACCGGCACGCCAATGTAGTCTGCCTGGTCCTTGCGCAGCTCGGTGACGACGCCACCGAAGCCCTGCACCATGTAGCGGGCGACTTCTTCGTCCAGCTGCTTGGGCAACACTTCCACGGTGATGTTGTCGGCTTTGGCGCCGGCGGGCAGCTTGGCGAACTGCTTTTCGTACAGGTACATCTGGGCCAGCACCTGGTTGGCGAAAGAGCCGTCCATGATCCGTGACGGGTGGCCGGTGGCGTTACCCAGGTTCACCAGACGGCCCTCGGAGAGCAGCAGCAGGTGATCATTTTTGGCCTTGTCGCGGTACACCTTATGCACCTGTGGCTTGATCTCGTCCCATTCCCAGTTGTCGCGCATGAACTGAGTGTCGATTTCGTTATCGAAGTGGCCGATGTTACAAACCACGGCGCCGGACTTGATGGCAGACAGAATGTTCTTGTCACATACGTCCATGTTGCCGGTGGCGGTGACCAGGATATCGGTGTTCTGCAGCAGGTAGTGGTTGATGCACTCAGGGCCACCGGTGTTCTTGCCGTCGATGTAGGGTGAGACCACCTCAAAACCGTCCATGCAGGCCTGCATGGCACAGATGGGGTCGGCTTCAGCGATCTTCACAATCATGCCTTCCTGGCGCAGGGACGCCGCGGAGCCTTTACCCACATCGCCGTAGCCGATGACCAGGGCTTTCTTGCCGGACATCAGGTGGTCGATGCCACGCTTGATGGCATCGTTCAGGCTGTGGCGGCAGCCGTACTTGTTGTCGTTCTTGGACTTGGTGATGGCATCGTTGACGTTGATGGCGGGCACCTTCAGGGTGCCTTCCTTCATCATGTCCAGCAGGCGGTGAACGCCGGTGGTGGTCTCTTCCGTCACCCCGTGGCAGTTCTCCAGCAGGTGCGGGTATTTCTCGTGGAGCAGGCCGGTGAGGTCGCCGCCGTCGTCCAGGATCATGTTCGGCTCCCAGCCGTCCACGTCAGCACCCACAGTGCGCTCAAGGCACCACTCGTACTCGTCTTCGGTCTCGCCTTTCCAGGCAAATACCGGTACGCCGGTGGCAGCAATAGCGGCTGCCGCCTGGTCCTGGGTAGAGAAGATGTTGCAGGAAGACCAGCGCACTTGCGCGCCGAGATCTACCAGGGTCTCAATCAGCACGGCCGTTTGAATGGTCATGTGAATGCAGCCCATGATCTTGGCCCCTTTCAGGGGCTGATCCCCGTGGTACTTGGCCCGCAGTGTCATCAGTGCCGGCATCTCGCTCTCGGCAATAACGATCTCTTTGCGGCCCCAGTCGGCCAGATGGATATCGGCGACTTTGTAATCGGTAAAGTTGCTGTCTAATGCTTGCATGGTAAAGCTCCGCTAGTGGTTACTTAAGGCCTGCTGCATCACGCAGCAAATCGGCCTTGTCGGTTTTTTCCCAGGGGAAGGCGGTAAAGGTGTCGTCCCCAACGGTCATTTCATACGGCTCGCGGCCAAAGTGGCCGTAGGCTGCGGTGGCCCGGTACATGGGGTGCAGCAGGTCGAGCATGCGGGTCAGGGCATAGGGGCGCAGGTCGAATTCACGGCGCACCAGCTGCTCAATCAGGGCATCACTCACGGTGCCAGTCCCAAAGGTGTTGATGGAGATGGAGGTGGGTTCCGCCACACCAATGGCGTAGGACACCTGAATCTCACAACGCTTGGCCAGTCCCGCAGCCACCACGTTCTTGGCCACGTAACGACCGGCGTAGGCCGCAGAGCGGTCCACCTTGGAGGGGTCCTTGCCAGAGAAGGCGCCACCACCGTGACGGGCCATGCCGCCATAGGTGTCCACAATGATCTTACGACCGGTAAGGCCACAATCGCCCACTGGGCCACCAATCACGAACTTGCCGGTGGGGTTGATGTGGAACTGGGTGTCCTTGTGGATCAGCTCAGCTGGAATCACATTCTTGACGATCAGCTCCATGACCCCGTCTTTGATGTCTTTCATGGAGACATCCGGATCATGCTGGGTGGAGAGGACGATGGCGTCGATACCCACCACCTTGCCGTTTTCGTAGCGGCAGGAGACCTGACTCTTTGCGTCCGGGCGCAGCCAGGGCAGCAGGCCGGATTTACGGGCTTCAGCCTGGCGCTGTACCAGACGGTGGGCAAAGATAATGGGGGCAGGCATCAGCACGCTGGTTTCATCAGAGGCGTAGCCGAACATCAGGCCCTGGTCCCCGGCGCCCTGGTCTTCCGGCTTCTGCCGGTCCACACCCTGGGCAATGTCCACGGACTGCTTGCCGATCATGTTGAGTACGCCACAGGTGGCGCCGTCATAACCCATGTCAGAGGAGGTGTAGCCGATATCCTGAATCACGCCCCGTACCAGCTCTTCCAGATCCACCCAGGCCGTGGTGGTGATTTCCCCGGCAACAATCGCCACACCGGTATTCACCAGCGTTTCACAGGCCACCCGGGCCTGTTTGTCGTCTTGCAGTATCCGGTCCAGTACGGCATCGGAAATCTGGTCTGCCACCTTGTCCGGGTGACCCTCGGAAACGGATTCCGAAGTGAAGAGGCTGTAGTCGGTCATCAGTGACGACTCCTTCTGGTTTTGATTACGATTGGCTGTTAATGAATTCCCGCACCTGGATTTGAAACCCATTGCGCAGGCCGATAAAAATGGTTTCCCCGGCATGCAAGCCGGCATCACGGGCCCAGCCGGTAAGTTCTTCCGGCTCAAAGCCCTGCCACAGGTCACCGCAGTTGTCCCGAACCCAGCGTTGCTCGTGGCGGCACAGTTCGCTGATCACCAGGCGGCCGCCCGGTGCCAGCAGGCGGGCGCTGTGGTGGAAAATGTCTGCGGGTCCGGCCACGTGGTGCAGCACCATGTTGGCCACTACCAGATCATAACCGTGGCCGGTATGGTTACTTTCGAGCTGGTCGCATTCACCGAGCACCAGTTCAACATTGTTCAGTTGTTGCCGGGCGCAGGTGGCGGCTGCCTGGTCGAGCATTTCCCGGGCATTATCCACCCCGGTGACCTGAGCGAATCCTGCGGCCAGGATGGCGAGAAACTCCCCCTCACCGGGACCGATTTCCAGGGCCCGCTGGGCGGGGGAACTGGCAAACTGCTGTGCAATCAAGGCCGCAACCGGTTCTGCATACTGGTGATGTTCGGCGATTAATTCCTGCTGTTCCCGGAAGCGCGCCGCATTGCGGGCGAAAAACGCCTGGGATTGTGCCGCCCGCTGTTCCCGGATCAGAGCTACCTGCTCCAGCATCTCCCGGGACAGGGGCAAACTGTCCACTGCCGTGAAAATGCCCTGGGCGGCCTGTTGCTGGGGACCGCTGTTGTGCCAGGCCAGGGGGCGGCGGTAAAAAATGGCATTACCTTCCCGCTGGGGCTCCAGCAACCCGGCCCGGGCCAGTACCTTCAGGTGATGGCTCATGCCGGACTGGCCCATGGCGAAAATCTGGCTCAGCTCCATGACCCCGAAGGTGTCGCGGCGCAGTACCCGCAAAATATCCAGCCGCAGCCTGTCACCGCCGGCCTTGAATACCCCTGCTAAGGCCTCCAGCAAGCTCCCGTCATGATCACTGGAGATTGTTTCCTGGTTGGCGCTCACCGGACGTTCTTTGCTGAGGGTTTCATGCATGGGATGCAGTGTATGGCCGGGACAGGAAGCGGGTCAACATCTATATCAAAAAATGTTGATATAGGTTTTGCGGCGATTGAAGGTCCGCCAGTGGGGCCGATGGCTGGGTTAAAGAACAAGGAGTTCGCGAAACTGTTCTGCCCTGAGTAAACTCAGCCACCGGTTATAAACGTCGCGGGGCACTAACGCTAAAAGGGGTTAATACCATGGCCAGTGCAATGGCAGATCTGCTGAGTATCTTTGCTTCCTGGCTGGGGCTGGGGTTGGTGGTGGTGGTTGTGATCGCAATCAAGTCCTGGGACATCTATCAGAAGTACCAGCGGGGCAAGGGCAAGTGACCCCTTCTTAATCCTCTGGCGGGCTTTAGTCGCCAGGGGTGGCTTTCCCCCGGGTAAGCAGCTGTAAGAGCTGTTCTTCCGGCAGTGGCCGGCTGAACCAGTAGCCCTGGCCGGCGTCAATGCCTGCCTCAAGGAGCTGCTGGTACTGGGCCTCGGTCTCGATGCCTTCCGCCACAGTGTGCAGATCAAAGCTGTTAGCCATTTGCTGGATGATGGGGATCATGGTGGCTCCCATACCCGCCTGATCCATCTGATTAACAAAACTGCGGTCGATTTTAAGGATCTGCAGGGGCAGGTGTTGCAACCGGCTCAGGGAGGAGTAGCCGGTGCCAAAATCGTCAATGGCAATGTCAAACCCATGATCCCTTAACTTGTTTAGCAGCGCCTCAATGGCTATGGGGTCTACCATGATCACGCTCTCGGTGATCTCCAGGGTGATCCAGGTGGGGTCCACATAGGGGGTGACCAGTGCGGCGATCTGATCCGCATCCCCATAGGGGTGCATCTGATGGACGCTGAGATTGACCGCCATGCGCAGCCAGTGCCCGGCACGATGCCACTCCTGCAGCTGTTTGGCCGCCGTTTTCAGGGCCCAGTTTCCCAGGGGGACGATCAGGCCGGTTTCCTCGGCCACCGGAATAAACGTGCCGGGCATGGTCATATCCCCGTTGCCACGGGGCCAGCGGGCAAGGGCCTCAGCGCCTTTGATGCGGAGGCTGGCAAGGTCGAAAATGGGCTGGTAATGCAGCACCAGCTCGTCCTGTTCAATGGCATGGCGCAGCTGTGCCTCCAGAGAGAGCCGTTGTTGGCGTTTTTCCAACATTTGCGGTGAATAAAGGTGACTGCAGCCACCACCGTCCCGTTTGGCGTCATACATGGCGTTATCGGCGGCCTGGATCACTGAGCTGGCGTCTTCCCCATGGTCCGGGCACAGGCTGATGCCAATGCTTGCCCCCAGTCGGTGCTCCTGATCATTGACCACCATGGGGGCCTGGATGGCTTTGATCAGGCGGTTGGCCAGCTCTTCGGCCATACGGGAAAAACTGCTCGTGTCTCCAGGCGTCAGGGGCGGGTGGTTCCGGGGGTTATCGAACAGCACCACCAGAAATTCGTCACCGCCCTGGCGAATCACCAGATCCGACTCCCGTACCGTGTTTTGTAGCCGCTGAGCCACCTGGATAAGTACCTGATCGCCGGTTTCATGACCGAACACATCATTGATGGGCTTAAAGCCATCCAGATCGATAAAAAGTACGGCGGCAGAAGGGGAGCTGCGGGGGTCGGCACTGGCCAGCATGTCATCCAGAAAGCTGATCAGGTAGCGCCGATTGGGTAAGCCGGTGAGGGCATCGGAGAATGCCAGCTCCTGTATCTGGGCCGACTGTTTTTCCCGCTCCTTTTGAAAGCGCAATGTGTTCAGGGTATGGCACAGATTAGTGGCCATGCGCTCTATTAGCTGGCATTCCTCCTGGCTAAAGTGGCCATGGCGATCGGAATAGATGGTCACGTGGCCGGTGGTACCAATCTCGGTGTGCAGTGGTACCTGAAAGGCGCAGGTCAGTCCCTGCTTCAGGGCCGCCTGGTGAGCCTTCAGGGTGGGGGTTTTAT